>JAVHLC010000003.1 GCA_031082315.1 Thermodesulfobacteriota bacterium | reverse complement strand
CTCTTCATTTCTGCCATACTCAAGCAACTCTGTCCATAGATGTCAGTATAGCCCAGTTTGCGGCAAAACGCTCGGCCGCCTTGGCATTACCTGGCGAAGGCGTGCCGTAGAAGAGATCCACGGTGGCCGAATGATGCTGGATGCCCTTGCGCAGCACATCCACCACGCCGCGCTTGGCGATCTCGCCCTGGAGCCGCGCCAGGAACTTCAGTCTGGGCGGGCCGTCGGCGCCAAGTTCCAGTTGTGCGAAGGCCTTCGGCTGGGTGGCCTTCACAAAGGCAAGTAACTTGACGAGGTCCACGGCATGGTCGGGATCGTAGTCCCTGGGATCGCCCTGCACGTAGTCTGCGCCTCCGTAAGGTATGGCAGGGTCGACAGCGGCAACAACGTCGCCAGTCTTCGCAACACTTGGGGACAACCTGGTGAGCGCCGTAATAATAAGGCTCTCGAGCCCTTTTTCGCTGATATCGGTTACCATGGTTCACCCCTTCTTCTACGCTCGCTCCGCTTTCCAGTCTCCCTGCCTACCCAGACCTTTCCCCATCAAATAACCGTCAAATAAACAAAGTAGCGCCTAACGCATTGAAAGCAAGGAACTTATAACTCAGACGTGACAGCGGCCCATTGCATCCGCACCGTGTTCCATCAAATACCCGGCAACCAAATCATTAGGACTATCTCTCGCCCTCTTAAGAATTACCGGGTCGCGAATCCGCTAACCAGCCTTTGCGGTCAAGGATTTCCCATGCGATTTGTATGTGCTTTTCCCGAAACATCCGTTTTCGACTGTTCCATGCATACGTTTTTTGAACGGCATCATCGACAGTTTTCCCGCCCTCATGTTTGGCCACCCAATGAACTGTCGACAACAATTCCATCCCAAATGGTGTCTCGAAACCCTCGATCAGCTCTGCAACGAGTTCAAGTCGGGCCAGCGTGCCGGGGTAGTCACTTAGGAAATCCTTCGCCTTCTCGATCGCTCCGACCCTCAGTTCGATTTGCTTGTTCGGCCGGTCTTCGGCATCACCATAGCCCGTGATAAAATGACCTTCAATTTGGCTAAGGACATGGCGCAGGTTCTCAGCATACGGACCATAGAGGCCCTGCGTATATCGGAGATTAAGCTGTTCACCTGACTCCTGCATAAAGTACATGAGTTTATGTATCTCCAGCAGCGTAACATAAGGGTCCATGGCCGCGGCCAGGTATCGTCTCATCAAGCCCAGCAATGCCGCCCTTCCGGCGGTCATTTTCGGGACTTTCTTTGTTTTGGCCATCTCCTCCGCAGATGGCGGACCCTTCGGCTCATACAGCATGACCCGAAGATCAGGCAGCATACGAAAGGCTGCTTCGATTTTCGGACGAACCTCCTCCCATCTTAAGCCGCCCAAGCCACAGCCAAGTGGAGGAATCGCTATCGAATGGATGTCCCTCTTTTGAACTTCTTCCACCAATGCCTTGAGACCTGCTTCAATGTCCTCCATCCGGCTCTTACCCTTCCAGTGGCGCTTGGTGGGAAAGTTGATAATATATTTGGGATTATGAAGTCGATCCAGATTGAAGACGAGCATCATGCCCGGATGAAGCTGCTTCCGGTCGCAGACTTCTTTGTAAGCTTGATAGTTCTCAGGGTAAGCCTTGCGGAACTGCAGCGCGATCCCCCGTCCCATAACGCCCACACAGTTGACGGTATTGACTATCGCCTCGGTATCCGCCTGCAGGATATCGCCTTGCTTCAGCTCAATCATTGGTTTGCTCCTCGAAAATTAATAATACCATCCCCGCTCTATGCGCACAAGCGGCGTGTAGTTCGCGCCCCGCAGGACCGTTTTGACCTGCTCCTCAACCGTCGTATCGAACACGCCTATCTTGTTCACGAGTTTCCATGGGAACGACTCGTACACCAAAAATTCGGCCTGCTTGCCTTCCTTGACAACCATGTCCCGGAAGTCCGTAGCCGCCACGGCGTCCCAATTGACTTTGTCCAGGTCATCCAGTGTGTTGTAGAATTCAGCGAAATAGGCACCGGCATTCCGGTCTGAAAAGGCCCACAGTACCCCATTCGATTGGGCCCACTGGACTGTTGCCGCGAGATCGGCCTGCAAATGGATAACCGGCTGCTGGCCTTCCCGGTAGTTCAGGTCCGGATGGTTGCCCATGTAGAGGATATATAGCATAATCGACCGCGGGCAGAAGTAGAACGGCACATACTGACCAACCATGGTTCCCGGGTGGCAATGAACTTCCAATTCCTGGAGCCGCCTTCGCTTGATCTCGGTCATGCCGATACTGGTGTTGGTCACCCCTTCCGTGATGCGCCTGGCGTCCGATTCGATCATGCCGGTGGTCACAATGGAGGACAAGTTGTCCACATGAGTGATGTGATAGATTTGTTGGTTGGCTGGAGGCATACTCATATTTCTTTCTCCTGGATGTCGCCCATCTCTTCCTTTTCGGCGTCTTCAGGGATGTCCAAGTCTTCCATCATCTCAGCCTCGGTTAGCACGGGCAGTTCCACGCCGCGCACATCCAGCTTGCCGGTGACCACATCGGCGATCAGGCGGGTGCGGTACTCGCGGAGGAGGTCGATTTCGCGGCGAGCCCGTTCTATTGGCTGATTGACAGTACTCAGTTCTTTGTCGAGAAAAGCAATAATGGCCTCTTGTTTAGGAATAGGGGGAACAGGTATGCGAGTGTTTGCAAGAAGTGCGTGTTCAATGCTCTCTACCGTGGCACCCTGCTTCGTCCACTCAGTCAGAAAAACATGTTGATTGCCCCGAATGAGAGCAGCCAGGTAACAGGCTTTTAGACCTGGCTTTGTTACGAGAGCTTTCATGTCTTGATTTAAGGCCACGCTCTTCTGGTTGATCGCCACTGGAATAGTCCGACGCAAAATGCCTGAACGCACAACTACAAGGACGGCACCGGCCTCAATCAGATGCGTGCTGCTTTGCTCAACAGCCTCTTGAGTAATGTGGTCCTCAGCATCCTCAACCAACTCCGTCTTCATATCCTTGGGAGACACCCAAGGAATGTCGCCGTTCCAGTATTCAGCGACAGCCTTTAACGGTGTTCCGCCGCCATAAAACCTTACTTTGTACTTGAGTTTCTTAATCTCCCAGTCTTCCGGCACATGGCCGAGCCAGTCGATGCCGGAGGGCTTGAGACGGACATTGGGGTCGAGACCGCGGGTGATGGCGCGGTGGATGATGGCCTGCTTCTGCTCATTCAGCAAATCGATTAGTCGCCGCTTGGCGCGGATGAGGCGGTTGATGTGAGCACTGGCCCCGGTCAGAAACCGCGCAAGCCTCTCTGCCTCATCGTTTGGAGGCAGGACTATCGGCATGTCAAGAAACGATTCGTCCGTCAGTTGGAGCCTTGAGACCCAGATACCCTTTGAACGAACGTGAAGCTCCCAATCGTATACCTTGGAGCGGAAGAGATAGTCAAAGTAGGGCCAGAAACTAGCGAACTCGGGCCGAGGGCGATAGACACCGTACGCCGAGCTAATGATGCCGTGGTGACGGGAGAAGCCAAGTCCTCCTGCCCAGGCCCATAGGCTGTTTATAACGAGGTCGCCTGGCCAACAGAGTTTGTAACCCGCATATGACTCCGCCATGAACATGGTGACCTTTTTCTCACGACGAGGCACGACGCCATCTTTCGCCGACACGGTCAGTAGTTCTTCATCGCCGCTCCGTGAGCGCACATCAATGCACTTGAAAACGGATTTACCCCGACGCACCTCCCAATGATTGGGGATCTCTCCCAACCACGGCAGGCCGGAATCTTTGTATTCGGGGTAGGGGACAAGCCGAATAGTCATCGTCGGCCCTGCGTCTCTACCAGGATCTGCCCTAGCAGGCCTTCGGTCTCATTTTCCAGCGCGAGGATGTCGGCTTTAATCTCTTCCAGAGTGCGCATCGGCTGCGGCTTATAGAAGTAGCGGGTGAAGGAGATCTCGTAGCCGACTTTCGTGGCCGCTTCATCAATCCACGCATCGGCGACATGGGGCAGTACCTCACGACGAAAGAAGGCTTCGATGCCACCCTCTTCCAGCAGCGGCACCTGCTCGGTGTCGCGGAGATCGCTGTCGGGTTCGTATTCGACCACAGCCGGCTTTCCGCGGAGCATAACGGCATAGCGACCGTGCAGCGGGTCGTCCTTGACCTTGCCGGGCTTGTGTACTTTCTTGATGACCGGCGCGGCATTTTCATCCTTCTCAGCCAGTGCGGATTGCAGCAGTTTCTGCCGTTTGGCGGTAAGCTTGACACCGCGCCTTTCGGCCTCCTGCTCAACCAAGATCATGAAGGAGTTGAAGTCGGTATGAGGGCCAGCGCCCAAGGTATCGGACAAATGATCGCCAAAGTCGGCAAAAGGTCTTTCATTCGCCTCAGCACAGGCCTTTTTGAAGCGGGCGATGGTGGCGGCAGAAAACTCGACCTTCAAGCGAAGCGGCCATTCCACCGTGATCTTTGAGTAGCCGAAGGCAGCATTGGGGAAGATTTTTGACTGCTCAGTCTCTTCGAATGCCATGAAGGATCTTGTGATGCGCTGGATGTCGTCACCCGAAAGCTCGCAGTTCTTCTTCCCAAGGTTCTTGCGAAGCGGTTTAAACCACTGCGTGGCGTCGATGAGCTGCACCTTGCCCCGGCGGTGCTCCGGCTTGCGGTTCGTCAGCACCCAAACGTAAGTGGCGATGCCAGTGTTGTAGAACATGTTGAGTGGCAGGGCGATGATCGCTTCCAGCCAGTCGTTTTCGATGATCCAGCGGCGGATGTTGCTCTCGCCCTGGCCAGCGTCGCCGGTGAAGAGCGATGAGCCGTTGTGTACCTCGGCGATTCGGCTGCCGAGCGGCGTCTTGTGCTTCATCTTGGCCAGCTTGTTCACCAGGAACATCAGTTGACCGTCGCTGGAGCGGGTGATGAGGCTGAACTCCGGATCGCCTGCGTGCTCGATTATGTAGCGCGGGTCACGCATTTCCGCCTTGCCACCCATACGTTCGAGGTCGGTCTTCCAGCTCTTGCCGTAGGGCGGATTGGAGAGCATGAAGTCAAACTCGCGGGCGGGAAAGCCGTCTTGCGACAACGTCGAACCGAGGCGAAAGTTCTCGGCCTCTTCGCCTTCGCCCTTGAGCAGCAAATCGGCTTTGGTAATGGCGTATGTCTCGGGGTTCACCTCCTGGCCGAAGAGGTGGATGGAGACTTCCTTGCCGTGCTCGCCGGCCAATTCGCCGAGCCGCTCCTCGGCCACGGTCAGCATGCCACCCGTGCCGCAGGCGCCGTCATACACCAGGTAGGTGCCGGACTCAATCTGATCGGCGATGGGCAGGAAGATGAGATCCGCCATCAGCCTCACCACGTCGCGTGGAGTAAAATGCTCGCCGGCCTCTTCATTATTCTCCTCGTTGAAGCGGCGGATCAATTCCTCAAAGATCGTGCCCATTCCGTGGTTATCAAGCGCCGAGAGGCGCTCTGTACCATCAGTATTCAGCACGGGCAGGGGGCCGAGATTGATCGAATGGTCGAGGAACTTCTCGATCAGGCTGCCGAGAATGTCGGCATCAACCAGCGTGGGAATCTGGTTGCGGAACTTGAACTTGTCGAGTATCTCCTGGACGTTGGGCGAGAAGCCATCGAGGTAGGCCTCAAAGTCAGCCTTGAGCTGCTGCGCCTTGGCGCGGCCTCGCAAGTCCCGTAACGTGAAAGCGGATGCGTTGTAAAAAGCTTGGCCCGATGCCTGCCGCAGGGCAGCGTCCTGGTTGGTAATGCCGGCGTCATCGAGTGTCTTCTTCATACCCAGCACGGCCTGCTTCGTCGGTTCCAGCACGGCGTCAAGCCGACGAATGACGACCATGGGCAGGATGACGTCCCGATACTTCCCGCGAACATAGACGTCTCTCAGGACGTCGTCCGCGATGCCCCAGATAAAGTTGGCAATCCAGTTCAGGTTGTTGTTGCTCATGCAGTGGTCCTTGGTTCCTCGGAAAAGTGAAGGGGAACGGCCTAAAATTATAACTTTAAGGAACGAGCCCTCTCTATTTAAAACCCGATCCTCCTCTTCGGCTTCTCAGTTGGAATCATCAATTGCTTGATGGCCTCAAATACCACCTGAAATTGCTCGTCATATTTCTTTTCTATTTCTTCCACCTTACGCAGCAAATCTTTATGCGAAGATATCATCTGACGAAGCTGCACGAAGGCCCGCATGATTAATATGTTTACCTCAATGGCCCGTTTACTATTGAGCACGGATGATAACATGGCCACGCCTTGTTCGGTGAAGGCTATCGGCAGATATTTTGCGTGTTCGCCCCTTTTTAAGGCGCCAAATTGGCGCCTTAAAGCATCGTACTCTTCTTTGGTGAGTTCAAACATAAAGTCCGGCGGAAATCGGTCTATGTTCCTTCGAACGGCGCGCTTCAACTGCTTCGTTTCCACTCCATACAGTTCAGCCAGGTCCCGGTCCAGCATAACTTTTTCGCCACGAATAACGATTATCTGCCGCTGAACCACTTCAATAGAAACCGGCGCCTTTTCTTCGGTCGTCATTTGCCCCTCTAAAAGCCCATCAGGCGAGAATCAGTCGACACTAACCACTATAGAAATAAAGAGAAATAAATATTCTTTCTCCTGGCATCACACCCTAGCAATCCGGATGGCTCGGTTACATTTTTCGACCTCTTACACGACATGGAGATTACCCGTTTTGTTTTTAGGTTTCCTTTCGTATCGTTTATCCTTATTTCTCAAACAGCTCCAGATACTCATGAAACATAAAAAGCCTATTCCTTTTGAATCCGGTCAGTTCCTTTAAGATGCCTAAGTCCTGACTTAAAAAAGCCTTTGCCATGTTGTTTTTGTTACCTACAGAGTTTTATATGTAAGTTTATCTCAAAAAAATTACATATGTTAAATTAAATGTAATTTTTGCGCCAAAATAAGGAGTCAGGTCTTTAATCTTGCTCTTATAAACACAAATTTTGGATGGAGATCCATAACCCTTCTCAATGTATTTTAGATTTAAAATAGATTTAATTTCATGAATTATAACTGCCTGAATTTAAACAGTAATTCAAAAATACGCCGACAACTAACGTAAAAATAGATTTAATTACTTAGTAAGTTCCCAATATCCGGATTTTGAAGGTCCTGAAAATTTGATTTTCCCTTGACGTTTAAGCTCTTGTAAAATATTAGAGATAGCAGCAGAATCCAACTCCGGAAATGCTTCCATCAAATCATGCCTTAAACACTAACCTCCACCACCTTCAACGTTACCTTGCTACCAGCAAAGACAGAGACTCGCCATATGAGAACTAAATTAGGTCCTTATAGCACAAATTTCGCCGGATTGTCATTATATAGTTCCCATCCGGAAACCTTGTGTTCAGGATGAGGCAGTCAGCGCTCAGCAATCAGCATTCAGCCTGATATATGGGAATTATATTAAAGATCAAGGGCAAATCATGACCGGTCCTGCCTGCCGGCAGGCACGGCGCACAGGTAGACGACATCAAGGGGAGGGAGTAGGCGTAGAAGGAGAATGGCAGGCGGGGATATTAGAGAATGGGTTGGTATTTATCGGCCGGTATGTCCAAAACCGCCGGTGTTGCGGGCGCTGGGGTCAAGCTCATCTACCAGCTCCAGATCGGCCCGGTGGACCCGGCCTAAAACCATCTGGGCGATGCGCTCTCCGCGTTTAATGACAAACGGCCTTTTGCCGAAATTAATCAAGGCCACGCAGACTTCGCCCCTGTAGTCCGCATCAATAGTCCCCGGGGCATTTATGATTCCGATCCCGTGTTTGACCGCCAAACCGCTCCGGGGGCGAACCTGGAATTCAAAACCAGGGGGAATGGACACAGACAGGCCGGTTGGGACAAGACAAACCTCTCCAGGTGAAATGGATACCTCGCTATCCACTGCGGCGTGAACATCCATACCTGAGGCATGCTCCGTCATGTAACGGGGCAACGGTATATCGGCGTCTTTTCCCGGTCTTACGCGTCTTACTTTTATTCGGATGGTGTCATCCATATTTTTCCTCTGAACCTTACTCGACCAATTCGTAAAAAACCTTTTCACCGCTGAGTACGTATTGTCCGTGGTTCGTAGTCCGTTGTCCGTTGTCCGTTGTCCGTGGTCCGTGGTTTGTCTGGTTTATCTGGTTTTAAGGCTTTCAGCCTTCGGCTTTGAGCTTTCAGCTATCGACTGCCGACTATTGACTATCGCCCATTGTATTACCGCGTCCTCAGCGACTTCTTACATCCTAGGCGTGTGCGACCGGAGGTTACAAGGAAAGGATATCTTCTGGAATATCTTTTTCAGAAACAGGCCCCAGGACCGTCAGAGTCAATGTCTCTGATGAAAGATACTCCTGGGCAAGCATGGCGATGTCTTCTCTGGTTACGGCATCTATCTCTGTTATCAGATCATCATAGGTTATAAAATGGCCGAAATGTATTTCGTTCTTGGCCAGCCTGGTCATACGGTTATCAGAACTTTCCGCGGCCAATAGCAGGCCGCCCTTTAAATGCTCTTTGGCGCTGGCCAGTTCCGCCTCATCAACAGAGTTTTTCTTGATATTTCGTATCTCACGCAGAATCAGTTCTATAGTCTGGACGGCATTTTTCCTGCTTACCCCGGCATAGATACCCGAAAGACCCGTGTCCATATACGAGGAGATAAAGGAGTAAATGGTATAAGCCAGTCCCCGGCGTTCTCTGATTTCCTGAAAGAGCCGGGAGCTCATACTGCCGCCCAGTATAATATTTAGAAGCATACAGGCGTATCGGCGGCTATCTGTTGCCGAACAGCTTTTTGTCCCTAAAATCAGATTAACCTGTTCACATTTTTTGGGATGGACCGCCAGACG
Source organism: Thermodesulfobacteriota bacterium (assembly GCA_031082315.1). Lineage (NCBI taxonomy): Bacteria > Pseudomonadati > Thermodesulfobacteriota > Thermodesulfobacteriota bacterium. The sequence goes on along the minus strand of JAVHLC010000003.1, from coordinate 259,479 downwards.
GGATGTTACGGCGGGGGTCACACGTTTAGGCACACCGTTCCGGCCGGGCACAATGGAAAACGCCCGCCTCACCTGTTCCAGAAAGGCATCATGTTCCAGGTTGCCGGCAGCCGCAACGACGATCTTGTCCGGCAAATATGTCTTGTGCAAGTACTTATGTATGGTCTGGGAATCTATCTGCGTGACGTTCTGGGCGGTCCCCAGCACAGAAAAACCAAGAGGGTTGTCACCCCAAAAAAGGCTGCTGAAAAGGTCATGGATATAGTCGTCCGGCGTGTCCTCTACCATGCTGATTTCCTGTAGTATGACCTGTCGCTCCTTCTCTGTTTCCGCCGGATCAAACAGAGAGTTCAAAAAAATATCTGAGAGGAGATCGATAATGACATCCACGTGGGTGTCTAAGACCCGGGCGTGAAAGCAGGTGTTCTCACGGGAGGTGAAGGCATTGGACATACCGCCGACGGCATCCAACTCCTTGGCTATCTGGAGGGCTGACCTCTTGGCCGTCCCCTTGAAGATCATGTGTTCGATGAAATGAGAAATGCCGTTATTTTCTTTCGCTTCATCGCGTGACCCCACGGTTACCCAGATACCCATGGAAACAGAGCGCACATACGGAATATGTTCCGTAACCACCCTGATTCCATTGTCGAGGATAGTCTTGCGATACACGTCAGTTCAGGCCTTGCGTTCCATTTTAAACAACTGGTTTAGCGGTCTGTCCCAGGGCGGCCTTGCGGCTCAGCTTGACCTTGCCCTGATTGTCGATTTCTATGACCTTCACCATGACCTCGTCGCCTTCGTGGAGGATATCGGTGACTTTATTTACACGCTGTGTGTCAAGTTGCGAGATATGTACGAGGCCGTCAAGCCCGGGCAATATCTCCACAAAAGCGCCAAAATCCATGATCTTTTTGACCTTGCCCAGGTATAACTCCCCGACCTCCGGTTCACGAACGATATCCTTAATCCATGCAAGGGCGCGTTCCAGAACTTCATCATTAGGAGAAATGATCCGGACACTGCCGTCGTCCTCCACTTCGATTTTAGCCCCGGTTTCACCGGTAATCTGCCTGATCACCTTTCCACCCGGGCCGATGATGTCCCTTATTTTATCCTGGTTGATATGGATGGTGACGATCTTCGGGGCATATATGGACAGGGCCTCGCGTGGCTGCCGGATTACCTCACACATCTTTCCGAGGATGAAAAGCCGCGCTTCCCTGGCCTGTTCCAGGGCTGTCTTCATGATCTCCCTGGTCAGGCCCTTGATTTTGATATCCATCTGAAGGGCGGTAATCCCCTGGTCGGTGCCGGCTACCTTGAAGTCCATATCTCCAAGGTGGTCCTCGTCTCCAAGGATATCCGTCAGGACGATAATCTCTTCTCCCTCCTTTATCAACCCCATGGCAATCCCGGCCACCATGGTCTTTATGGGCACACCCGCATCCATAAGAGATAAAGACCCGCCGCAAATCGTGGCCATAGAGGAAGAACCATTTGATTCCAGCACATCAGACACCAGGCGGATGGTATAAGGGAATTCCTCTTGAGTGGGTAAAACTACTGTGATGGCCCTTTCCGCCAGCGCCCCATGACCTATGTCCCGTCGCCCGGGCCCCCGCATCATACGCACTTCGCCCACACAAAAGGGCGGGAAATTGTAGTGCAGCATGAACCGCCTAAAGGTTGTCCCGTTCAATGATTCAATCCGCTGTTCGTCTTCAGACGTTCCCAGGGTAGTAACCGCCATAATCTGGGTCTCGCCGCGGGTAAAGAGGGCTGAACCATGCGTCCTCGGCAGCACGCCGACTTCACAGGATATAGGCCGGATATCTTTAAATCCGCGGCCATCGATACGCCTTTTTTCTTTCACGATCATGGCCCGGACGGTCTCTTTCTCCAGGGCATAAAAGAGTTTTTTGATCTCTCCTTCCCGCCCCTCGTGATCCGGCAGAAGCGCTGACACGACCCTTTGCTCAATGGCCCGTAGCCGCTCTCCGCGTTCCATTTTAGCGCCAATAGTAATAGCCTGGAGAAGATCGTCTCCGGCTATCTCCATAACACGGGCCTTAAGGGCCTCATCCTCCACTACCTCAGGAACCACCCTCTTGGGTTTGCCGACGGCCTCCCTGAGCTCGGCCTGCAACTGCAGGATAGGCTGCAACCCCTCATGCGCGAAAAATATGGCCTCCATCATTACCTCTTCAGGGACGATCTGGCCGCCGCCTTCGACCATAACAATGGCATCCTTACTTCCCGCTACCACAATGTTGATATCTGAATCCGCCAGTTGGGCGGAGGTAGGATTAAGCACCAGTTGCCCATTAATCCGCCCAACCCGCACACCGGCTATAGGGCCGGCAAAAGGGATACCGGACATTTCCAGGGCTGCCGAAGCCCCGATCAGAGCCAGTATATCCGGCTCATTTTCTTGATCCACCGAAAGCACGGTAGCAATGATCTGGGTTTCATAGCGATACCCCTTCGGAAAAAGGGGCCTTAAGGGCCGGTCAATGAGCCTTGAAGTAAGCGTCTCCTTCTCGCTGGGACGGCCGATCTCCCGGCGGAAAAAACTCCCGGGAATCCTGCCCGCAGCATACAGCATCTCATGGTAGTCCACAGTGAGGGGTAAAAAATCTATACCCTCCCGCGCCAGGTCGGAACCCACGGCCGTTACCAGCACCACCGTATCCCCATAGGATACAGTAACCGCGCCGCCGGCCTGCTTGGCCACCTTACCGGCTTCAATAGTAAGAACTCTCCCTGAGAGCTCGGTTGAAAAGCGTTTCATCATCTTCTCTTATCTCCAAATCATTTATTTCTAAGCTACTTGCGGATGCCCAGCTTAGCTATTACATCGCGGTATCGCTCAACATTTATCTTTCTAAGATAATTGAGCAAGCGTCTTCTCTGGCCCACCAGTTTGAGCAACCCGCGGCGAGAGGCGTGGTCCTTTTTATGGACCTTAAAGTGTTCGGTCAGGTAGCCGATGCGTTCGCTCAAGAGGGCGATTTGCACCTCTGGTGAGCCCGTATCCGTACCATGGAGCTTGAACCGCTCAATGATCCCTTTTTTTTGTTCGATCCCAATCAACGTCTGTACCCCCTTCCCTGTAAAATAATAAGGTTAGATGTAGTTACTATAATCCTTTAAAAACACGAACAGGCTTTAAATCCCCGCTGTTATCACGCCATGTATATATAGCCAGGAGGTCGCCATACCTGGAGAGAATCCTGACCCACGGCCGGCCTGCTTTTCTGCATCCGGATGCGACTTCTGTCTTTTTCAGGAATAATTCCCGCCCCTGTTGTACCTCCCTGGCCTGGGGTTCATCTACCTCCACCCCGGGCAAATAGCCGAGGACGTCCGAAACCGGGAGCAGATATTTATCCTCAACGGCTTCAACAGCGACGGCCTGTTCGATGGTGAAAGGGCCGCTGCGCAGCCTCCGTAACTCCTTTAAGTATGCGCCGCAACCGATTCTTTGGCCTATATCATGGACCAAGCTCCGCACATAGGTCCCTTTAGAACAAACCACTTTAAAAGATACCTCAGGAGAAGCGGCCTTCTCTACCGTCAGTTCTTTGATGGTAACCTCGCGCGCCTCTTTCTCTATGAAAACTCCCCGTCTGGCCCAGTGATAAAGAGGTCTCCCCTTGAATTTTACCGCCGAAAAAGGCGGGGGAACCTGTTTTATGACCCCGGTAAACTCAGCAACCACCTGTTGCAGTTCATTAAAGGTTATATCGGGCACATCTGAAACGGCCACGATCTTACCGGTTACATCAAATGTATCGGTAGCTGTCCCTAAAACCAGCACACCCCCATATTCCTTTTCATCTTCAGACAGAAACTGGATAGCCTTAGTGGCCTCATTTACGCAAACAGGCAAGACACCGGTAGCAAAGGGATCCAGAGTCCCGGTGTGCCCGGCCCGTTTAACCCCCAGGGCCTTCTTTACGGTCTGTACCACTCTAAAAGAACTGCAGCCGGCCGGTTTGTCGATTACTATTATCCCTGAGCGATCCATTAGAATCCAACGGCCCTCTTCTCCATAAGATTGCCTATCTCTGATAACAACTCCTGCTTGATAGTCTCCTGGTCGCCGCTTCCCTTGAAACCCGCGGCATTGAAATGACCGCCTCCACCGAACCTCTCAGCCAGGCGGGCGGCATTAATACCATCGCGTGAACGCAGACTGACGCTGAAGCGGCCGTCTTCTATCTCTTTAATAATAGCGGCCAATTGAACTCCGGCTATAGATCGCGGGTAATTGACAAAGTCTTCTGCGTCCTCAATTGAGGTGCGGGTAGCCCTGAGCATATCTCCGGAGACCGAGATAATGCCTACCCGTCCTTCATAGTAAGTCTTTAGGGTGGAAAGGGCGGCGCTCAGCAAACGTAAACGATTAGCCGAATAATTTTCATAAACCATGGCCAATACCCATGCGGGCTTGACGCCTAAATCTATCATCTCTGCGGCAATACGCATGGTTTGAGAACTGGTCGATGCATAACGGAAGGAGCCGGTATCTGTAAGGATGGCCACATAGATATTTATCGCCATATTATATGAGATATCCGCACCCGTGGCCTTTATCAAATGATAGACCAGCTCGCCGACGGCAGCGCTTTTCGGGTCTATCCAGCATATATCCCCGAAGGCATCACACCCCAGATGATGATCTATAACTATAACAGGCCTTATTTCTAAAAGCCGGGGAGCTGCACGGCCGATCCGCTTGCTGTCGCCGCAATCCAGCACCAGACAGGCATCAATGGTTGATAAATCCGGAAGCTCATGTGTAATCTTTTCTACCCCGGGCAGGAAATGATACTGGGGCGGGATGGGATCTTCAGTAAAAAGAACCGGCTCTTTTCCCAGATGCTCTAACAAAAAGCCCATAGCTAAAAGCGAGCCGACAGCGTCGCCGTCAGGATGAATGTGCGTGGTCAAAAGGAAACGATGACGAGCGGTTATCTCACGCTCTATATCCTCAACTATCGCCATGGTCTTCTTTTATCTCTCCGAGTAATTTATCAATACGCTCGCCATATTCAAAGGAACGGTCGTAATGGAATTCTATGTCCGGGACATGGCGAAGCTCAAGCCGGGAACCGAGGGATTTTTTAATAAATCCCGTGGCGCTTTTCAATCCGTCCATAGCCTTTTGGCGTTGTTTCTCATCTCCCATGACGCTGAAATAGATCCTGGCCATACTAAGATCGTCGCTTACATCTACCCCGGTAATTGTTACCAGGCTAATGCGCGGATCTTTAATCTTTCTTAAAATAATATCAGATACCTCTGTCTGAATAAACTCGCCGAGTCTATCCGCTCTTTTATATGAAAGTTTCACCTGAAAATACCCTCACCGCAAAGCCGCAAAGAACGCGAAGAAAGAAAAAAGACTAAAGATTTATAATCTCTATCTTTATCTCCAGTACCTCGGCCAAGCCCAGGGACTCAACAAAACCCGCTATCTTATCTAAGGCGCTGTTGACCACTCTGCGATCATTGCCCACGGCCGCTATCCCCAATTGCGCCCTCTGCCATAAATCATGGCCGTCCACTTCACCGATGGAGACGTTAAACTTGTCGCGCACCCGGGCTATAATGCTCTTAATTACCTTCCGTTTGCCCTTTAAAGAGCCGTTCTCCGGCAAGTGCATATCCAGCCGACAGATACCGATTACCATCCCCGTGTGCCGCTGCCGCTCCGAAATCAAAGAGTCGGCCTTACCTCTTTGAGTACATAGGCTTCTATCACGTCGCCGACCTTAACGTCGTTGTAGTTTTCCAGACCGATGCCGCACTCATAACCGGACTGGACTTCCTTTACATCCTCTTTGAACCGCCGCAGAGAAGCGAAGCGCCCGTTGTAGGTAACCACGCCATCCCGAACAAGCCGGGCCTTGGCTCCTCTCTCGATCTTGCCCTCTGTAATAAAGCTGCCGCATATTGTGCCTATTTTGGAAACAGCGAATATTTGTCTAACCTCAGCCCGCCCCAGCACCTTCTCTTCATAAATAGGTTCAAGGAGGCCGCTCATGGCGTTGCGGACATCGTCTATAATCTGATAAATAACGTCGTAGGTGCGCATATCCACTTTTTCCTGCTCGGCCAGTTCCTGCACCCTGGAATGGGGGCGGACATTGAACCCAATGACGATAGCATCAGATGCCGAGGCCAGGAGTACGTCGCTTTCGGTTATAGCGCCGGTAGAACCATGGATAACATTAACCCTGATCGCCGGGGTGCTCAATTTTGTGAGCGCATCGCTCAATGCCTCGAGAGAACCCTGCACATCGGCCTTAAGGACGAGCTTTAATTCCTTAACCTCGCCCTCTTTCATCTTTTCGAACAATTTTTCCAGCGATATCTTGGTTACCTGGCTCAGCTCTACCTCTCTCAGCTTTTGTCGCCGAAAGGCGCTTACCTGTTTGGCCTTTTTCTCATCTTCCACCACGATAAATTCGTCTCCCGCCATAGGGATTCCGGATAAACCTTGCACCAGAATAGGCATGGACGGGCCGGCCGCAACCACCCGGATTCCATTGTCATCAAACATGGCCCGGACCTTGCCGAAAAACTGCCCGCAGACAAATGGATCGCCCTGCTTCAGCGTTCCTTTCTGTATCAGGACTGTGGCTACCGGGCCGCGCCCCTTATCGATCTTGGCCTCTATAATCCTGCCTCTGGCCGATCTTTTAGGAGCGGCCTTCAACTCCAATATCTCTGCCTGCAGCAGAATTAACTCCAATAATTCCTTTATCCCTTTTTTCTGTTTGGCCGAGACTTCAGCAAATATAGCCTGTCCCCCCCAATCCTCGGGAAGCAGGCCCAACTCAGCCAGTTCACGTTTTACCCGGTCGGGATTGGCCTCAGGCTTATCAATCTTGTTTATAGCCACTATTATAGGAACTTCAGCCGCCCGGGCATGGTTTACAGCTTCTTTCGTCTGCTCCATAACGCCGTCATCCGCCGCCACTACTAAAACCACCACATCTGTGACCTTGGCGCCCCGCGCGCGCATAGCGGTAAACGCCTCATGCCCCGGTGTATCCAGAAAAACAATATCCCGGCCGTCGATGTTGACGTGATAGGCGCCGATATGTTGCGTTATACCCCCGGCCTCACCGGCCGTAACATTTGTATGGCGGATGGCATCGAGCAGAGAGGTTTTACCATGATCGACATGGCCCATGATGGTGACCACCGGAGGCCTGGCCGCGAGATCGCCTTCTGATACTTCCTTGATTTGCAGCAAATCAGTCTCTTCAAACGAGGCCTTCTCTATTTCATAGCCGAATTCAGCGCCCACCAGCGCCGCGGCGTCAAAGTCGATGACCTGATTGATGGTTACCATGACGCCGAGCTGCATGAGCTTCTTAATAACCTCATTCCCTTTAATACCCATCCGCTTGGCCAGCTCACCGACCAGGATGGTATCATCAACCTTAATACGCCGTTTGATGGCCTTGGGAATGGTGACTTCGGTCGTCTGTTTCTTCTTTGCGGCAAATCTCTCCGATTTCCTGGGCCGCAGCCTCCCTTCGCCGCCTGCGCGGTCATAAAGCTGGCTTTTCTCGATGATTTCCCGGCGCCGCAACACGGTTTTTTTACGCTGTTCAATATTTTCCGGCACAACTTCAACCAGTTTTTTGCCCTGTTTCTTTCTTGCGACTTCTTTCGACGCCGGTTCCGGCCTTTCCGCTTCAGTAACCGCCCCGGCAACCGGTTTGACCGGGGGCTTTTTCACAACCGGAGCAGGCTTAGCTGTTTCCCGGATCGGTTCCCTTTTTCTTTGTTCTTCGGGTTTGGCTGGTTTTACTACATCCGGCCTGTGAATGATCCGCGCATACTCTTTTTTTGGTCTCTGCGTCGGCGCAGGCGCCTCCTGAACAGGCCCGGCAGAGACTGGCGGCGGCTCTTCTTCCCCGGCAGCTTCTTGTTCCTCTGCCTCAACCTTTTCTACAGGAGACCGGGGCAAGGTTTCATCTGCCGCTTCCGGCGGCGCCTCGGCCGCTGTCTTTTGTTCCGGCTCAGGTTCAGTCTGTACCACTTTGGTGCGCCTACGAATAACATTCGGCCGTACGCGCTCATCTACCACTACCTCCGCCCGAACTCCTGTAATTATATCTTTTATCCTTTGGACATCGCCCTCTTCTAAAACGCTCATATGGCTTTTGACGTCATATCCCATCTCTTTAACTTGTGCCAGGAGTTGCTTGTTATCCATTTGCAGTTCCTTGGCCAACTCGTAAATTCTTATTTTTGACATGCGGTCATCACCTCCACACGAGCGCATAAACTCCCCGAATTAACGCCCTTAACCGGATTTTTAAAAATCCTGGAAAGGTCTCTCCTCTTCAACGCCAGGGCCATACACTGGTCATTAAAACAAACATAGCCCCCTCTGCCGGGCAGGCGTTGTTTTTCATCAAAAAGAAATACCCCTTTATCGTCGAGAACTATTCGCCGCATCAGACGTTTATTTTTCTTGATGCGGCATCCTATGCACGTTCGTATACAATGAGCAGACAATAATTATTACTCCCCCTCTTCCTCGTTTAAAACAGCCTCTTCGGCAGGATGCGCCGAAGCATATTCCCGGGCGGCCCGGATGATTTCCTGCGCCTGTTGTTCGGTCATGCTTTCCAGTTGAAGAAGCTCTTCTACAGTGACATTTGAAAGTTCATCGACTGAGGTAACGCCCCTTTCAAAGAGGGCGTCAGCGATGCCTTCTCCTACCCCTTGAATCTTAATTAATGACTGATATCCTTCGTGCATCATCTTTGCGTACTTGCTCTCGCCTTTTACATCAATTTTCCACCCTACCAGGCGGGCGGCCAGGCGTACGTTCTGCCCCTGCTTACCGATAGCCAGTGAAAGCTGATCATCTGCGACAACAACCTCCATGGATTTGTTGCTCTCATCCATAATCACACGCGTAACCTCGGCCGGCGACAGGGCATTACATACATATTTTGCTATGTCTGCATTCCATGAAACAATATCAATCCGTTCCCCCTTCAACTCCTGCACCACATTCTGTACCCGCGAACCCCTCATACCAACGCATGCCCCTACCGGATCAACGTCGGAATCATTAGAAACCACGGCGATCTTTGATCTGCTGCCCGGCTCACGGGCCACACCCATAATCTGCACTATAGACTCGCTGATCTCAGGGACTTCCATCTCAAAAAGTCTGGACAAAAATAAAGGATGGGTGCGCGAAAGAACAACCTGCGGCTCCTTGGCGCTATGTTTGCGAACATCTATTATTACGGTCCTTACGCGATCGCCACGGCGATAATTCTCGCGGCTTATCTGTTCTTCAACCGGCAATACGGCGTCTGTACGGCCAAGATTGATAATGACGTTTCCTTTCTCAAAACGTTGTACAATTCCGTTCACTATCTCACCCTTGCGGTTTCTGAAATCGTCATAAATAACATCCTGCTCGGCGTCTTTCATCCTCTGAATAATCACCTGCTTGGCAGCCTGAGCGGCTATACGGCCAAACCCGCTGGTGTCCATCTTCGTCCCCAGGCTGTCGCCGATTTGACACCCCGCGTCCAGCTTTCGTCCTTCCTCAAGAGATATCTGGGTCTGTTCGTCCGTTAACTTCTCCACCACCTCACGGAATTGAAAAACCTCCATCTCGCCCAGTTCTTCATTGAAACTGACCTCCAGGTCACGGCGTTGACCGTACTTTTTCTTGGCCGCAGACTTGATAGCCTCTTCCAGGGCTTCGATAAGTATGGCCCGATCAATGCCTTTGTCTTTACTTATCTGGTCAATAACATGTTTCAGCTCGGAAATCATACCCATGTGCTCCTAATCAGAATTCCCACTCTAAATTCGCCCTTGCTACTTCTTTATAAGGTATGGCAAACGACTCCTGGTCTATGCGCACATAAATAGTGCCATCCTTATAATCCGACAAGATACCGACAAAATTCTTGCGATTACCGATCGGGTGGACGGTTTTTATTCTAACTTTTTTCCCCCTGAACCGCAGAAGATCTTTTTCTTTCTTAAGAGGCCTGTTCAGGCCTGGAGACGAAATCTCCAAATGATAAGAATGGGGCACCGGGTCTTTTACGTCCAGCAGATTTCCCAATTCACGACTTACGGCGGTACAGTCATCCAGGGTAATCCCCTGCTCCTTGTCTACAAACAGCCTCAAGACCCAACCCACCTGTTCCTTGCGATACTCAATATCCACTAATTCCATGCCTTCCGCATCAATAAGGGGTTCGGCTATGGCCGCAACCTCCTCTATAATCCTCTTTACTTCCTGTGGCGATATAATCATGGCTCAAAAATAAAAAAAGCGGGCATATAGCCCACTTCGCTCTTTCACCCAGTGACTTTAAACTGATTTTCTTACTAAAAATTGTCGGTAAAAAATATCAATTCAAATCCACTAATCGAAGTAGGCACTCAACCCTTATTACTCAGGGTTAAAGCAACCTCAATAAGGGATGGAGCGGGCAACGGGATTCGAACCCGCGACACCAAGCTTGGGAAGCTTGTACTCTACCAACTGAGCTATGCCCGCTTTGCCATGCATTAATAAGGCATAAGTGGCCATCTGTCAAGGGTTTTAATATTTGGTGTCAAGACTAAATATGAGAGGGTTGACGCAAAATTCAGGTGTTAAGTATCTGGAAGGTTTCCTCATATATACGTTCACGCGGGCCAATAGCAATAATTTCAATATGTTTTTTAGGCAAGCCCCTGTAAATTATTCTAAATCGGCTCACACGAAAGCTCCTTAATCCGGCAAGTTCATCCTTTAACGCCTTTCCTGAACCGGGATCTGATAAGATTATTTGCAAAGACGATTTGATTTTTTTCTTAAGATAAGGGTGCATTTTTCGAACAAGTTCTGCCACATCATCCGGCACCCGGAGCTTATGCACTGGTTGTTTCATACGGCTACCTTACAAGTTCATCCAGTGTGTAAAGGCGGGCCTTCCTGCTTTTTAAGGACTTTAATCCTTTTCTGATTTCATCCATCAATGTTGTATCAGATCGAACCGCGATTGTTTCTTTCCAGTTTTCAAACTCGTCAGGACTTATCAAAACAGCGGCCGGAGAGCCATTCTTTGTAATCACTATCTCTTCATCAGTGGAACTCACCAGTTCAACAAGTCCGCTTAATTTCATTTTTACCTCTGACAGCGACAAAATTTTCATCATTAAGACCTCCTTTGTGGTTGACCGGAATTAAAACCATAATAATGATAACCGTGCCGCCTTGTCAAGGTATAAAGGTATAAAGGTATATATGTTTGCAAATTTTAACGAGATCGTACGTAACTTATTGAAAAAGTTGGATAAGTGGTTTCGGTTGGCACGATAATGCTGTGCCCACCCTACGTTACTCTTTTTGTGATCTCTTATGCGACGGTTTTAGTGGGCTCCCCACCCTACGGGGCTTCCCACTGCTAGTCCTTCCTGTTTTGTCCAATGTCAAGGGCTGACCCCTCTGGCTTTTTTTATTTACTCCTTGTTTTAACGTTTGCATTATGATAACTGCATTGTAGGAAAAAAAGGGTCAGACCCCTTTTTTTGCTCTTGGAGGAGGAGCCGCACCTTGACAGCCCCTTGGTAACATGTTATTTTGTCGGTAAGGGTTTAGTAATGAGGTGAGAGTATGGCCCCGAGTGCAACGGAAAAGATGAAGAAGTACAGAGAAAGGCTACGGGGAGCCGGGTTGCGGCCGGTGCAGATCTGGGTTCCGGATAAGCGGTCCGGGAAGCTTGCGGCCGAGGTGCGGCGGCAATCGCTGCTCGTTGCCGCCGACCACCGCACCGAGTCCGAGACGGGTAAGTGGATTGAGCAGGTCGCCGATACCGAGGGGTGGGAGTGGAACGACTGAAACGGGGCGACGTGGTGCTGGTCGTGGCCCCTGGCAGCTACGGCAAGCCCAGGCCGGCGGTGATCGTGCAGACCGACCTGGCAAACGAAACGCATCCGAGCTTTGTGGTGTGCCCTCTCACCAGCCACCTGCGGGATGCCCCCCTCTTCCGCCCGGACGTGGAGCCCGACCGCGAAAACGGACTTGCCAAACCCAGCCAGATCATGGTGGACAAGATCATCACGCTTCCCAGGGAAAAGGTGAAGGAAGTGGTCGGGCGGCTTGATGAGGACACCATGACCAGACTCACCAGGTCACTGGCCTTCTGGCTCGGGTTGGGCTGATGCCTATCGTAAGTCGCGACACGAAGTCGCATAATCGAATGTATAGTCCCGTAGGGTGGACATCGCCCACCGTCTTTGTCGTCCTTCATTCTCCACCGACGTCGATCGGAATCTCCACCGGTGTCGCACCCCAGTGGTTTCGGTGGGCGCGATAACGCTGTGCCCACCCTACGGGGCTGATCCTTCCTGTTTTGTCCAATGTCAAGGGCTGCCCCCTTTAGCTCCCCTTTAGCTTTTCTAACTAGTTTTCATCCGGAAACCCTGATTTTTCCCTCTCCCCTGGTGGGAGAGGGTTGGGGTGAGGGGGATAACCTGATGATTTTGCTTCAGTTCACCCTCCCCCTGACCCCCTCCCGTCAAGGGAGGGGGACTTTTCGGATGAAACCTAACTACGCTTCTCCATTTCCCTTATGGCAGAATTTCAGCTGTTAACTATCAGATTTTGACATCAACAGGATTTTATGATACTTTTTTTAAAATCAATTCCAAATCTCAATAAGGTGATCATATGAAACTGCATGTGATAATTGAAAAGGATGAAGCCGGTTACTATGTAGCCGAAGTCCCTGCACTTCCAGGATGTCTTTCCCAGGGAAAGACTTATGAAGAAGCCATTGCCAATATTAAAGAAGCCATTGAAGGGTGGCTTGAAGTGATGGAATCCAAACATTCGTTTGACTCTGCCAGGCTTGTGGAAGTCGCCGTTTAATGGGCACAGATTTAAAACTCTGTTCGGGCGCCGAAGCAGTCCGAAAGTTTCAAAAAACAGGCTGGTCTGCCGTCCGTCAAAAAGGCTCGCATGTAATGATGACAAGGCCCGGCTATCAGTGGACATTATCCATACCTCAACACAGTGAACTTGGCCCTGGCTTGCTTCGTAAATTGATCCGCCAGGCAGGTCTTACAATAGAAGAATTCAATGAAATATAACGATCCATCCCTTAAGACTGCGTGCGCTTTTCATCTTACCTCCGATGTATGGTAACGGTTGGTTATTATGATTTCATTGTGCGGTGCTTTCGGTGGGCACGATAAAGCTGTGCCCACCCTACCTTACTGATTTCATTTAATCCATGAGCGGATGTCAGCAAAAAACTTGTATGCAGGAACTATGTGAATAACAGAGGCCCCGTTTTTTATCTCTCCCTCATCTTCATACGTAACGATCAACCCATTCTTTATATTCGTTTCTTCCATTGCCCTCTGTAGCGCCCTCACCTCACGATTTCTTACCCTGTCTTCTCCTGTTTCCTTTGTAACCTGAATCAATCCGGTCGTTTTCTTCCCCTCCCGACAGATAAAATCTACTTCCAACCTGTTCTCTGTCTGGTAATAAAAAACATCTTGCCCCTGCCTCATTAATTCCAGAAAAACCATATTTTCAAGAAGTTGGCCCACCTTCTCAGAAAATCTGAAGGAAACAGAAGACGCCATGCCGGTATCAATGGTATAAATCTTTTTAGGGCTCTTAATCTGCTTCTTTACAGAAAAAGAAAATGCATCTACAGTAAACAGCAGGTAGGCATCAGAAAAGTATCTGAGATATTCCTTAATGGTTTTATCAGAGAGATCAAAAAGTTTTGAAAGGGTGTTATACGTATACAGGGCAGCTATATTGGAAATAAGATAAAAAAAGAGTGCGTCAAGGTCGCCTATCTTTTTTACCTTGAATCTCGGCGCGATATCCTGATAGAGAATGTTCCTCGCGTATGTGGAAAGGATTTCTCTGGCCGCTCCCTTTTCTTCCACAAAGGCTATTTCAGGGAATCCCCCGTATTGTAAATACTCGTTCCAAAGACTTTTTATCTTATGCCGCTTCCGCAGCAATAGGATATTATCCGATATATCCGATCCATTAGCCCGAAGAAATTCCTTGAAAGAAAACGGATAGACCTCTAAGGGAATTGTCCTGCCGGATAGAAGAGTTATCAATTCTGATGATAATAATCTTGAATTTGAACCGGTAATAATGAATTTAATATTTTTCTGTTCATAATGCGCCTTCACAAACACTTGCCATTCATTAAAGTACTGAATCTCATCCAGGAAGCAATAAATCTGCCCTTGTGGGGATGTGAGCTTTAGGTAATCCTCATATATCCGTTCAAGGTTTATTACCTTGTCTTTATACTGGCTAAAATATGGGGTCTCAAGATTTAAAAAAAGGATATTTTTAGGACTGATGCCCTTGTCTTTTAAAAGGTGATTTATGAGCTGTTTGAGAAGTGTGCTTTTACCGCCCCGTCTTACGCCTACAATGGAGACGATATGGGGTAAGTCAATGTAGCCTTTAAGTTTATCCAGGATGTCTCTTTTTATTCCTTCTTCATAGAAACTACCGCTCCAGTGTGGATTTTGATCAACGATAACGTCTTCAAACATATCAACTCCGAATAAATCGTTATTTATTCGGAGTATAATACGAGTTAATTTCTGGTGTCAATATGTTTATTCCTCCGGGTCCCGTAGGGTGGGCATTGCCCACCGTCTTTGTCGTCCTTCATTCTCCACCGACGTCGATCGGAATCTCCACCGGTGTCGCACCCCAATCCGGCGAGTAGATTTCTTTCTCAACATAGCGATGAAAAGTCGAATACGTCCGGTGGGTTCGGTGGGCACGATAAAGCTGTGCCCACCCTACGGGGCTGCGTATGTCCCCCCGGCTCCGATCTTGCGCTCTACCATAAACCCGGTCTCGTCATCGGCATTATCCGTCCAGGTGAGATTTATCTGATCGGCAGAGACCGTACTCGCAACGAGGCCGGTAGGCTGGGCCGGAAGCGAAACGCCGCTTACTCTCTGCACCCGGTTTCCTACCTCGTCATAGACATACTCGATCACCGTGCCGTCGTCATATTCTACCCGCAGGAGACGGTCCAAATCATCGTAGGTATAGTCGATGGCCCCGGCCAAAGAGGCAAACAGGAATAAAAAGCTGAAGGCCAAGACCACCGACATGATCCATCCCTTAAGACTGCGTGCGCTTTTCATCTTACCTCCGATGCATGGTAAAAGTTGGTTCGTATGATTTCATTGTGCAGTGCTTTTGGTGGGCACGATAATGCTGTGCCCACCCTACGGGGCTTATGGGTGCCCCTCTTTTTTCTTATCTTTAGGTTTTCTACGCAACGCTGTAAGGATAAAAAACACTCCAATGATACAAAGGGCGATACCGAATGGCATGTGATAGCCATGAAAGTCAACGTAATAACCTAGTTGATAAAATCCGCCTTTGACGAGCACTAAGAGGCCGAGTGCGATGAGGGCACCCCCAACCATATATCCCGTATGTAGTCTATCATTACTCATTGTTTGGCCATCCCACCGCAAATAAATGAAACACGCAACCCTAACAACGCCTGCTCTTTAGAACATGGCAGCTTATAGGGCGAAAAAACATGTCGCCTGTCTAAACCAACTTGCCACCTCTTCTATAACTCTACCAGTGGCGTATCCAAACACTCCGCCTCGTGTCATTGGTGGTGGAGTAGCAGGCACGAGACCCAGAACAAAATCAAGCATCTCTTGAGGATGTAATAAAACCTGACTTACGGCAGTAGTAGTAACCGGGCCTCCCGTCACTACGTCATAAGTCATATATGCCTTAGCAGCCACAGCTGCGCCAGTGACTACAGTCACTTTTCCCGCCATTGCAAACCCTTGTGCAGTCCCTCTTTGCAATTCCTCACTCCCAAGAGCATTGTACAATCCTTGCCCTGCTTGCAAAATCCCGCTACCAATTTTCGTAGCAGCACTCGAAAAAGTGAGTTCTGAACACAACCCCCACGGATCAATCAACACAACCGGATTATTCCCCACATAGGCATACAAATTCACATCCCCGCCCTCAAACCCAATCGGGTCTTCGGAGATGAACCGGCCTACGTTGGGATCGTAGTACCTGGCCCGCATGTAGTAGAAGCCGTTCGGCTCGGTCATGACGCCGAACTGCCCCACAAATTTGAAGGGCTGGGATATGGTCTCTTCCTGATTTGTGACCTTCCCAAATGGGTCATAGGCATATTTGTTCACCATGGTCTGGCTTGAATCGGTCATGGCTACGGTGCTGCCTGTGGCATTGAAGTGGTAGCAATAGACCTCATCTGATGGAGTCACCATAGCCATAAGTCCAAGACCGTGGATATAGTATCTGGTGATGTTGTTTGCGCCATCCGCCTCGGCCAAAAGGTTCCCGGCCATATCTAATTGACTAACCCCTTTGAGTTTGGTAATCTTACAAAAAAATGACCAAGGTGAGAACAATGCCTGTCCAAGCCGAAAAACAGAAAAAAATAATAAATATTCTGAAAAGGTTACCCCCTGAAAAACTTGACGAGATAATAGACTTTGCCGAATTTTTGAAAAATAAAAGAAAAGCGCCGCCAGGGTTAAGCAAGAAAACCCCGCCTCTGACAATTCCGACCTTTCATCTCGGTCATATCGCGAAACAGGCATTTGACCGGAATAAACTTTACGGGGAATACCTTGACCACAAAATTGATTGATACAAACATCCTTGTATACGCCAACAACGAGGATTCGAAATTCCATGCTGTCTGCAAATCCCTTGTTGAAAAAGCTGTAAACGGCAGGATAAAAACCGTTGTCTCTGTCCAAAACCTCATAGAACTCTACGCCGTTATCACTGATCAAAGAAGGGTCGAACATCCTCTATCCCCGATAAAAGCAAAACAACTCATTGAATTTTATAAAAGTAGTCATATCCGGGTCATAGTCCCCTGGCTCAAACTGTGGATACCGTAACCAAGCTCATCGAAAAACACGGTCCTAAGTCGCAGTCTATTTTCGACTACCTTCTTGTAGCCACTATGCTGGATAACGGCGTCCATGGAATTTATACTGCCAACAGCGAACACTTTAAACCTTTCGATTCTATCAAAGTCACCAACCCGATTTCCTAAACAACAAAGCCGAAGCCCAAGACCACAGCCATGCCCCATCCCTTAAGACTGCGTGCGCTTTTCATCTTACCTCCGATGTATGGTAAAAGTTGGTTCTTATGATCTCATTGTGCAATGCTTTCGGTGGGCACGATAATGCTGTGCCCACCCTACGTCTACGTTACTTACGGAGCTTTAAAAGTTTCCTCCAAAGAAAAGGTTCTCGTTGCTCTGAAATCCATAATACTTAACCAGGCCCTTATAAAAACCGTACATAGTGCAGAAAAGGAAGACAGGGAATGCCATAATAATAATTGCTAAAATAGAGCGACTATCCAAGCCTACCATACTAAAGACAGCTACACTGATTATAAGACCTATAGTGGACGAAAAAGTTAGCAACAACATGTACTTTTTTATTGAATACCGTGGACGATTGCTCATTGCTTAATTCCTCCACTTGCTAGTGCTTTTGGAAAAAATCGAACTGGGGTATAAGATCGAACCACTTAGGCAGGTTAAAATTATGTCTTATTTGGTCAACATAAATGTCAAGCCCTACGGCAACTTGCCCAATTCCAGTTGCGGTAGTAACTAGTCCCGCAGTGCCCACCACAAATCCAGCAGGCCCGGTTACCGGTGTACTTCCATATCCTATAACAGTTGTTGTACCCCCAGCCATTGTAGTCGCAATACCACTTGAAATTAATCCTCCTGCCGCAACATATGGTTGAAATGGTCCTTCCACCTTTATATATGCTTCTGGAAGATTAATGTTAGAAGCAAGAAGTATATTTCTATTATTGGCAGATATATTGGCACATAATCCCAATGGATCATTAGACATAATTGGGTTATTTCCCACATACGCATACAGATTTACATCTCCGCCCTCAAACCCAATCGGGTCTTCGGAGATGAACCGGCCCACGTTGGGATCATAGTACCTGGCCCGCATGTAGTAGAAGCCGTTGGGTTCGGTCATGACGCCGTACTGCCCACAAACTTGAAGGGCTGGGAGATGGACTCTTCCTGATTTGTGACCTTGCCAAACGGAAATACAGCATCCTAATAAAAATCAATATGTTAAGTAAAATTCGTTAATATTTCCAGGGGAAGTCCAGTTTTAATATGAGCCGGACGTCTCCTTCTCCGGCTCCTTCCGCTTCTGAAGGAGTTCTCCGGCTTTGCGAATAATATCCTGCTCTCCCGGATAGGTAGCTTTCTTCAGCGCTTCTTCTATGGGAAACCAGCGAACCTCATCTACTTCGTGGTCGTGCCGGGCTGTGTCTCCACCGGTCAGCTTCATGAGAAAAAAATAGACTATTTTAAAATAATGAGTGGTCCTGCCCTCTTCTTTGTGGGAATACCAATAATGGATGGAGTCGATTTTTTTGATTATATCGCCGGTAAGACCGGTCTCTTCCTCTACCTCACGGTGGGCGGTGCGGGCCAAGTTTTCGCCTTCCTCCACCAGCCCCTTGGGCAGTCCCCAGACCCTGCCGCCCCTGGTAGCGATAAGCGCTATCTCTACCCGTCCGCCGGATTCACGAAAGATCACTCCCCCGGCTGAAATCTGTTTTACGGTCTCTTTTTTTGATTCTTTATGTTGATCCGGCATCGCTAACTGATATAATGTATAATTATAATGGTCTTGGTGGGCACGATAATGCTGTGCCCACCCTACGGGGCTTTTTAAATTATATCATACGCAAATGAATGTCCGCTTGGGCGGATTAATATCTTATAAATTATTTTTCTCTGAAAATCAGCGAAAATCTGCGTCCTATTCTATAGGGGGGAGAACTAATATGCCTGAACCTTCAACAAAGACAGGTATTGTGGCTGACAATAGATACATGGAGCACGACCCCGGTTCCTATCACGTGGAAAGCCCGGAGCGCCTGCGGGCTATTTATGAACTCTTTGAAGAACCGTATGTTAAAGATAAATTTGTTAAGGTCGAACCACGACCGGCCACCCACGAAGAACTTTCCTGGAACCACACCAACGGACATATCAAACGTATAGCCGCTACGGCCGGCAAGGCGTCTTCCTACCTTGATCCCGATACTCGTACCTCTGAGACATCATATGATGTGGCCCTTCTGGCCGTGGGGGGCGTTTTTTCCCTTATCGATACCCTTTTTGATAAAAAGATCACCAATGGTTTTGCCCTGGTGCGGCCTCCGGGACACCATGCCGAGGCAGACCAGGCCATGGGTTTTTGCCTGTTTAACAATATAGCCTTGGGCGCCCATTATCTTATCAACCGCTATGGGCTAAAGAGGATATTAATTGTAGATTGGGATATCCACCATGGTAATGGCACACAGCATTCCTTTTATGACCGCCCGGACGTGCTCTACTTTTCCACCCATCAATTTCCTTACTATCCGGGCACGGGAGATTTCTCTGAGGCCGGTTCAGGCGCGGGTGAGGGCTATACGGTGAACATACCCCTTCCCGGCGGTCAGGACGAAAGTGAGTACATGGCCATCTTCCAAAATATCCTGCGGCCGGTGGCCCTGGAATATAAACCGGAAATAGTGCTGGTTTCCGCCGGATTTGATATTTACTACAAGGACCCCCTCGGAACTATGCAGGTTACAGAAAAAGGTTTTGCCGGGCTTACCCGGATACTCATGGACATTGCCGGGACCTGCTGCGAGGGACGTCTGCTCCTGGTTTTAGAAGGCGGATATAACGTGATGGGTCAGAAGGAATCGGTTCGGGCCGTGTTAGATGAACTTTCCGGGACAGGCATCCTGGGCCGGGATTTCTCGCCTCCGGGCGAAGACAAGGCCCCTGCGATTATCAAGCGGGCCAAGGAGGCGCATAAGAAATACTGGGCCTGCCTCAGGTAAGACCCGGCGGGATTTCTCTTGCCTTCTCCAAATGAATCATGCCAGAATTTTATTAAGATGACGCAGACGCCACATATCTTTAAATGATATCTCCGTGTTCTTTGCGTCCTCTGCGGTAAAATTTTTGATAATACTTCTTTAAAGGTAATGTCAAAAGTTTTATGAAAAACAAACCACAGAGCACACTGAGGAAAGAGAGAATTTTCAAGAAATAAGAAAAAAATGAAAGAGCAGTTTTAAAAAACCAGTTCTCTGAGTGCTCGTTGAACCTCGATGCTCTCCAGAGCAGTTCCGGAGGTATTTTGGGACCACCGACGAGAATATTAGGAGATCACAGAGGGGGAGGAGCCAAAATCTGTTCTAACTTATTGATATTTTTATTTTCTCTGTGTCCTCTGTGGTTAATTTTTTGACAATACTTCTTTAAAAGAAAGGGGGTGATTATATGAAAAAGATAGCCCTGTTTGCCTTTAGCGAGGATTTAGGCGTGTTCGCCCATATCATGATGAACGCCATAGACATGAAAAAACAAGGACATGAGGCAAAAATAATCATCGAAACCAAGGCCACCCGGTTTGTAAAAGACCTGATGGATGAGCAGAAACCCTTTGCCGGCCTTTTTAAGAAAGTAAAAGAGGAGGGGCTAATTGACGGGGTGTGCAAGGCCTGTTCGGCCATGACCGGCGCACAGGAGGCGGCCAAGCAGCAGGGTCTCAGGCTTCTCGACGAAATGAACGGCCATCCCAGTATAGCCCGGTATCTGGAAGAAGGTTTTACGGTTCTGACGTTCTGACGTTTTTTGATTTATTGATATTCTTATTTTCTCTGTGTTCTCTGTGTGCTCTGTGGTTAATCTTTTGACAATAGTTGACAATGGGAAGGGAGAAACGAATGTTTGGCGGCAAAAAAAAGGCGAAGGTGATTCAGCAGGACAAGGAAGAGATATTAAAAAAGAAGTTTGACATATTGAAAAAGGAAGTCCCTGTCTACGTCTTCACCCGGGAAGGAGAAAACGATCCCTTCAATCGCTTTACCATGGCGCTGATCAAAGAACTGGGGAAATTAACTCCCAAGATTATCCCTGAATTTCATGAATTAGGCGGTGAGGTCTCGAAAAAATATGATGTCAGCCGGTCACCAACTATCCTTATAGATCCTGCCGCCTATCATATCCGCTATACCGGTTCACCGGCCGGGGAAGAGATGCGCTCCTTTCTGGACACCATCGTCATGACCTCTGTGGGAAAGACGATCCTTTCTTCCTCCGCCCGGGAGCGGCTGGCTGCACTCAAAGAAAGCCGCCATATACAGGTCTTCGTCACCCCTACCTGACCGTACTGCCCACAGCAGGTGGCTGTGGCGGTTGCCTCCGCCCTGGAAAGGCCGGATTTAATAACGGCAGAGATAGTCGAGGCCTCAGAAAATGAAGACCTGGCCGTCAAGTACGGGGTTTCCTCTGTCCCCCATACGGTGATTAACGGGAAGACGGTTTCCCTCGGCGTGGACACTCAGGATGCCTTTATCGAGAAGGTTTTGACCTTGCAGGAACCGGCCGCCGGATTGCCTCCGCTTATCCGGGAGGGGGAAGAGGTACATGTGGACATAGTTATCGTGGGAGCCGGTCCCGGAGGGCTGACTGCCGCGATATATGGTGAAAGAAGCGGCCTGAAATGCGTGGTCCTGGAAAAAGGGGTCGTGGGCGGACAGGTGGCCCTGACACCGGTCGTCGAAAATTATCCCGGGCTTACACGTGTGGCCGGTAAGTCTCTGGTGGATTTAATGGCCCAGCATGCCCGCCAATATGCCCATATCCATCAAGGTGAAGAGGTTCTGGAGATAAAACCGGATGAACAGATTAAAGTCGGCACAAACAGGGGCAAATATATATGCCGGGCGGTCATCCTGGCCACCGGGGCCAAACACCGTAAGCTGGGCGTGCCCGGTGAGGAACGCCTTTATGGCCGGGGAGTGAGTTACTGCGCTACCTGCGACGGCTATTTTTATAAGGGGAAGAAGGTCATCATGGTCGGCGGCGGAAACAGCGCTGTAACCGAGGCCCTTTATCTGGATAGTCTCGGAGTCGGTGTAACACTTGTCCATCGCAAGGATAAACTTCGCGCTGAATTGCGCCTCCAGGAAAGTCTTTTCAGCCGGAAGATTCCGGTGTCCTGGAACTCAGGGGTGCATGAGATACTGGGTGACAAGACGGTCACCGGCGTGCGTATTGAGGATACAAAAACTGGAAAGACGGAAGAAATGCCGGTGGATGGCGTCTTTATATCCATAGGCTACGAACCGGTAAATGAATTAGCCAAAAAAACGGGCGTGGAACTGGACGAGGCCGGTTACGTAAAGGCTGACCGCCGGCAGAGAACCAATGTGCCGCGCATCTACGCCGTCGGTGACATTACCGGTGGAGTCAAGCAGATTGTGACTGCTGTCGGCCAAGGGGCGGTAGCGGCGATGACTGCTTTTGAAGACCTGGCCAATCCGTACTGGAAGGAAAAAGAGGCCACTTAATTCTCCGGTTATATAGAAACTGGTTTGTCTGGACTAGCCAAGGGATCCGATGGCCATACCGCGGACTTCCTTACGAAAGGTCTCGCTTTCCTGTACCAGTCTTTCCCTGTTTTTTTCGTTAATGATTTCCAGCCTGGGAAAACCAGTCTGGCCGGTTGCCGGTGGTGTCAGCAGATACTGAGCCTCTTTGAGGTCTTTCAATCTCTCGATACTCCAATTATCAGCTACCTCCAAGACCAGGTTCTTCCCGCCCTTTTTGAAGAGTGCGGCAAGAAGGAAAATAATCGAGGCCTGCCCGGACAGACAGCATATTTCAGCCGATCGGACCGCATATCCATTCCCGTTAAAGCTTACGCTCAGGCCGCCGCCGTCCCTGACCAGGTCCAGGGCCTCGACATCTGTGATACTGTCGCCCAGATACATGACCCGTGAGAGGTCATTGTTCGTTATTTTCAGACTATCCAAAACAGCCCGGGCCTTGGCCCTCCCACCGATGGTCTTGGTCTCAGCCAGTAATCGTCCGGCCTCCATAGAGCATATCTCTTCCCAGAAGATTGCCGCGAGACGTTGGATAGTATCCTGGCTATGGGGAGAGAGCTCATATGACCCGTCAACGTCAATCTCCCATTCCAGCATGGGCATATCTGCAATCTCGGCAGCCGCCTTTCTCAGATATTCCTGCTCGTCTTCAGGCAGGCTATATTGATCCATATCTATTTTAGTACAGTAAATCTGGCTGAATGGAAACCCGGTGACCTGGCAAAGGGCCTCGAGATATGGCTCATAACTGGTGCTTATAATAAATGTGGGCATAATCTCCATGACCTGCTGCAGGGTCTCTTTGGCCCCGGGCAGGAGGATGAGGTGCGAGCGCGAATAGTCTATCATCTGCTGGTGAGTCAGGCCAAATGCCTTCAGAAAGGGCAGAATTAACTTAAGGGTGTCACCGGCCTGATAGCCCGGCTTCTTCTCGATGTCCGCCAGAAAGTCATCGTACTTACTAATGAGAGCGAAGAAGTTATCCCCCTTCGGGACAAAGGCCTGACATAGCTCAAAGGCATTGTCGTTTTTGGTGATGGGACCTTCGCAATCGATGTTCAGTTGGACGGTTTTCATATCTGTTTCCCTTGAAGAGCGGTCCGTACTGTCAAAACTTTTGCCACAGAGAGCACAGAGAACACAGAGGTATCAGTAGGTTAAAGCACAATTTGGTTCCTCCCCTCCCCAGTTTCTCCAATGCTCTTGTTGTCCCCCAGAAAATGGCTCAATCACAGCCCTTGAGGGTACACAGGTCACGGAAGTGCCCATAAATCTGCTTTTTTCTTAGCTGCTCTGTCTTTTTCTTTTGATTTCTTTACGTTGCTCTGTGTGCTCTGTGTCCTCTGTGGCTTGTTTTTCATATAACTTTTGACATTACCGAGCGGTCAGCAGTCAGCTATCCGCTTTCAGCTTAAGCTGTTGTTTGTCTTATTTTTTGCTTACGGCTGAAAGCTGATCGCTGAGAGCTTTCATTCGGAAACGGCAGTTTCCGGATGAACACTAGCTAATTTGTAGATAGGCATCGATTTCCTTATTTAAACAATACGGGGCAAGGGCGTTTTTCCCGCTTATTTCTACTTTCCCTTCGGCCAGAGTCTTCAGGGTCAGGACAATTAAAGGGATCTCCCGTCTTACCCCTTCCTGCCGGATGCGTTGAAATAGTTTGTTGGATTCTCCCTCTGCGGCTATTAGTTCCTGTAAGGTATGAGTTCCAAGTTTGCTTCGTAGCTCAGCCCAAAGAGGATCAAATCCTCCCCCAAAAATCGGAAATGTACAATACGTTATAGGAGGGCCTTCGTCAAGGGTCTCGGTAACTACGTGTATCATTACCCCGGTTTCACCCGCTTTTTGATTAATGAGCTTCCAGATGACCTCCTGCCACGTGCCGGCCGGTCCCTTAGGGGCCGCAGGATGAAGGTTGATTATGGCATGTCTCCGGCACATTTCCGGGCTGACAATAAGCATGTATCCGGCCAGCATGATGAGATTATTCCGGAAGTTACTGATCCGCTCCATAACCGCCCGGTGGTAAAGGGCGCGCCATCTTTCCATGGACTGCCTTTTCTCTTCAGGCAAAAAATCTCTGGATGAGAAGGTAATTGTCTTAAGACCAAGATCCCGGGTGAGTTCCAGAAACTTGTCGCTTTCAGCGCTTTCACCCATATTGCGATTGCAAAAGACATACTCGATGGCGGCAGGGATAAAGCCGCTTCGCATATTCTCATAGGCCGTGCTGAGCAAATCCCTGGCCGCCTTATCCCGTCCGGTAGAAAACCAGCCTATCAGGTAAGACACGAGATATTCTCCTTTTATATGAATGAATCTCGAAATCAAGAAATCAGGAATAGAACAGTATTCTTCTTCATGAGTTCATGAGTTCCAAATTTAAGAATCATGCAGCATTTCAGGCCCTTGAAAGCTGGAGTGATCCAATGTTTTCAAACAGCTAAAATGTTACAAGGATTTTGGGAGATCTTTTTTAATGCTATCTCTTTCTCTGTGCCCTCTGTGGTTAAATCTGAAAAAAAATTGTCAGGTCTTTGCGCGTAGGATACCTGCTCCGCCCATAGCCGGTTACGCTCTTGGCCGCCATTCTGGTAGCGAAAAGGCCACACGGCCTCAAGGACTGCTCCATAAGAAGTCCGGCCAGAAAACCGGCATTATATACGTCGCCCGCCCCGGTGTTGTCCACTACCGGGACCTCTTCCGCCGGCACATTAAATTCCTCTTCGCGAGAGAGGACATACGACCCTTCTCTTCCCCGCTTGCAGACCAGAATAGAAGGCCCCATGGTCAAAAGCTCCCGGCAGCCTGCCTTGTAGCGCTTCCCGGTCAGTTTCTGTATCTCTCGATCCGTCAAAAAGAGGACAAAACTCTTATGGATGATAGGGAATATCTCTTTTAACCCCTTGCCGGCATAAATCTCTCCCGGATCGAAACTCAATCTCACCTGTGAAGGGAGATTTTCGGCCAATCTGATCTGGGATGAGAGCGATTTTTGCCCTACAAAAGAGGAAAAATGTAAAAATCTCGTCTTATTCGCGGAGGTTATGTCTTTCTTCCCTGCGGTCACCGTCTTATTTGTATTGGGAAAGGCTATTATAGATCGATCTTCACGCTTATCTATAACGATGAGACAGGCCCCGCTTTTACCCTGCCGCCGGATGTGACGGGCGTCAACTTTGCCGAGAGACTTTAGCAGCAGGGCTCCGGCCTCATCCTGACCTACCTTCCCGATAAATCCGGTTTTAAAACCCATCCGGGCCAGGGCAAAAATGGTGTTGGCGGCCGAACCGCCGCCGGAGGTCCTCTTCAATTTGCCGTATTTTTCTATCAGGGCTTTGACCCTGGGAAAGAGGCGCTCACTATAAAATATCTCCTGTCCGGGCTGCAAAGGAAGTTCGTGTGAAAGGATGTTTAGACTATCTACGGAATAGATATAATCCAGATTCAAGGCCCCAAAGCCGATCACGTCATACATATGAGATGCCGATGGTTGCGAGTGTACTAAAGCGTTTGCATCCGGGAACTGCTGTTTCCGTCTCCAGGCAATCAGCGGTCAGCTATTAGCCGTCAGCATGTTTGTTATCCGTTAACCGTTGTCCGACATTTTCTTTCGGTAAACGGTCAACAGTGAACGGTGGACCGGCTTCATGCTAATAGCTGAGCGCTGATTGCTCCATCCGGAATCTCTGGATTTCCGGATGGAAACTAAACCATAATGAATTGTCATTTGAATTATATCAAACTCTTTTATTATTTTCCAACTATTCTGATTGATAGTGAAAAAGTTAAAAAACCCACATGGGGGGAGTAAATACTTGCACAATAATGCGGTCATCATTATAATCAGGACAACTTTTGCCGATAACTTTAAAAAAGAAAATGGACTCCCCCCTAATTGAATTAAAGCATGTCTATAAGTCTTACGAGCAAGACCTCACCGTCCTTGAAGACATTAATCTCCGTATAGGCAAGGGGGAATTTCTCTTTGTCAACGGACCGAGCGGGGCGGGAAAGACGACACTGCTCAAGGTCATGCTATGCCTCGAACGTTCCACCAAAGGCGAGGTCTGGGTAGATGGGATAAACCTGCGGCGCCTGTCCAATTACAAAATCCCGTATCTCAGGCGACGGATGGGAATGGTCTTCCAGGATTTTAAATTGATAGAAAATCTGACCGTTTTTGAAAATGTGGCCCTGGCTATGGAAGTATGCGGCGTAAAAAAATCGGTCATAGAGCATAAAGTCGATCAGGTCTTGAAAAGCCTGGGATTGGAAATCAAAAAACGCATATATCCACGCCGTCTCTCCGGGGGCGAGCAACAACGGGTAGCTATTGCCCGGTCCGTGGTAAATGACCCTTTAGTGCTTTTAGCAGATGAACCGACCGGGAACCTGGATGCCGGACGCGCTGCGGATATCATGTCACTTTTTAATGAAATCAGCGCCCGCGGCACTACGGTCATCTTTGCTACGCACAACCAGGAATTGATTCGTTCTACGGCCAAAAGAGTGATCATTCTGGATCAAGGCAGGATCGTAAATTGAGCATCATTCCGTATATAATCCCCAGAACCTTCTCCAACATGCGGGGTAACTGGTTATCCCACTTAATGACCGCCCTGACTATAGCCTTTGTCGTCCTCATCTTCGGACTGTCAACCCTGATTTACTTCAACCTCCACCGCCTGGCGGAAAACTACAGCCGCGAGATACGCATCGTGACCTATATCGATCCGGCTCTCCCTCCTGAGGACATCGAAAATCTCAAGGCGAAAGTCCTTAAACTGCGTGGCGTGGCCAAAATACGATACATTACCAGTCAGGAAGGGTACCAAAGGCTTGTGCAACAATTTCAAGATGAGAAAGATATCCTGGCCGGCCTGGGCGAAGATTTTCTCCCCCCCACCCTGGAAATTGAGGTGACGGGGACCATGCATAATCTGGAACGCATCCGTCCGCTAGTTTCTGAGTTAACCTCCCTGCCTGGAATAACAGATGTATATTACGGGAAGGAATGGGTGGAAAGATTGCGCCAGGCAGCAGATTTTACCCGGCTTACAACCCTTGCTATCGGGGGCTTATTACTCCTTACCACCATATTTGTCGTCTCTAACACCATCAAGCTGACCATCTATCTGCGGCGTAATGAACTGGAAACCATGCGACTTGTCGGCGCTACCAACTTCTTCATCCGGGGGCCCTTTGTCCTGGAAGGTATGCTGCAGGGACTGGTGGGATCAGGGCTGGCTATGCTGGCTTTATTCGCACTCTTCGAGTTTTTAAAGACACAGGTCAACTTCCCCGGTTTTATACGATTCTTTAGCCCGATATTTTTACCTATACCCGTTGTAACCGGTATCATAGCGGGCAGTATAATTCTCTGCGCAACGGTGAGCGCATTTTCCCTGCGTCAGTTCTTACGGGTATGAAAGCGATAACCTTTATAACCATACCTCTCTTTGTTTTCTGTGCGCTAACTCCGGCCTTAGCCAGGGATAACCTGAAAACTAAATATGAACAGGAACGCCGGAACGTCGATAATATCCATACACAGATACAGGAGAGAAAAAAGGAGGCCTCCCGCCTTACAGAAAAGGAACAGGAGATTCTGTCTGCTCTGGGAAGACTTGAAGACTCTATAGACCGTCAAAATGCCCGCATGGAAGATTTGACCTGGAAGCTTAACCAGAAAAGGGGGTATCTCGCGCAGGCGGAACAGCGCCTTAAGGAAACTGAAGAGGAGGCCCGCCATCTCAAAGAACAGGCCAGACACAGGGTAGTCTCTTATTATAAATTCGGCCCGGTAGGCCTTATGAATATGGTGTTTAGTTCAGACTCCTTCCCGGATCTCCTGGCCCGTCAGGAAGCCCTCAGATTTATGTTACGCAAAGATGGAGAGGCCATCTTCACATATCAGGCAAGTCTTAATGAGCTGTCTCAGATAAGGCAAGAAATACTGACTTCTAACCAGGCATTACAACAAATGAAAGAAAAAGTACAAAATGAAGCCCTCCATCTTGAAAAATTGCGTCAGGAAAGGGCTAATCTATTGGCCGCGGTCTGCCGGAAGAAAAAAGCGTGTCTCCAGGATATCACAGAGTTGCAAGAATCCGCAGAAAGACTCAACGCCACTATCCGGGCGCTACAGCGTAAGATGGAAGAAGGGGTCCGGCAAAAGCCTGATACACAACTACAGCGGGGATTTGCTGCCCAAAAGGGCAAGCTTGACCCGCCGGTAAAGGGCAAGGTAATCGGATTATTTGGCCGGGTAAGACGCAGCAAGTCCGGGGCTACTATCGTCCGCAATGGAATCGATATCCAGGCCCCTGCCGGCACGGAAATACATTCCATTTACACCGGACGGGTCATTTATGTTGGCAACTTAAGAGGATATGGTAATATAACAATTTTAGATCATGGGGACAAATACTACAGCCTTTATGCGCATGCCTCTGAATTCTTTAAAGAGGTCGGGGGCCTGGTAAAAAAAGGCGAAACCATCGGGTTGGTTGGCGCCGTAGGATATTTACTTGGAGAATGCTTATATTTCGAGATAAGAAACGGTGGGAAACCGGAAAATCCATTGTCGTGGATAGATGCAAGAAGGCTTGTTTTTGACTAAATGATAAACAAAGTATAAATAAGTTCAAAGTTCACAGTTCAAGGTTCAGGGTTAAAAAACCGTGAACCTGGAACCCGGAACTGTGAACTTCTTTGGTTAATCTTTTGACAATACGAACTATCCCGTAAGGAAGGAGATACTATGTCAATCAAGCTATCGCGAAAAAAAATCTGGATGGGGGTAAGCTTCGTCCTTATTGTTGCGCTTTTTACCTGTTTATACAATGGGTTAATGGCCTCAGCCGCTACCAGGGAAGCCTACGAAAAACTTAAATTGTTTTCCGATGTACTGGATATCGTCGAAAAAAATTATGTAGAAGAGGTCAAGACAGAAGACCTGATCTATGGATCCATCAAAGGCATGCTGGAGACCCTCGATCCCCACTCCTCCTTCATGACCCCCGATGACTTTAAGGAATTGCAGGTAGAAACCAAAGGGGTTTTTAGTGGAATTGGGATCGAGATAACATTAAAAGATGGCGTACTGACTGTTGTATCTCCCATTGAAGGGACGCCTGCATACAAGGCAGGGTTAAAGGCCGGGGATCGCATCCTGAAAATCGATGGGAAAACGACTAAAAATATGTCTCTGACAGAGGCGGTTAAAAAACTGCGCGGGCCCAGGGGGACAAAAGTAACCATATCTATTCTCAGGGAAGGATGGGCAGAGGTTAAAGATTTTGCGCTCGTTCGTGACGTAATACCCATCCACAGCGTCAAGCATAAGACCCTGGAAGAAGGTTATGGTTACGTGCGCATTATTAATTTCCAGGACAAAACCAGCCAGGACCTGAAGTCCGCCCTGGATGACCTTGAGCAACAAAATAAGCCTCTTAAGGGATTGATCCTGGACTTAAGAAACAATCCGGGCGGGCTCCTTGATCAGGCGGTAAAGGTGGCCGATGAATTTATAGAGGAAGGGATTGTTGTCTATACCGACGGCCGGATTAAGAGTCAAAATGTACGGTTTACCGCCCATGAAGGAGAAAAACCCCATCCTTATCCTATAATCGTTCTCGTCAATGAAGGCAGCGCCAGCGCCTCGGAAATTGTAGCCGGAGCGCTTCAAGATCATAAAAAGGCTATTATATTAGGGGCACAGACCTTTGGCAAGGGCTCAGTACAGACCGTTATCCCGTTGGATGACGGCTCCGGCCTCCGCCTGACCACAGCCCGCTATTACACCCCAGGCGGCCGCTCCATTCAGGCCAAGGGCATCACCCCGGATATAATAGTGGCCAGCCAATTTAATCTACACGGCGAGGAAATGAAAAAAATAAAAATACTGCGTGAGAAGGACTTAGATCACCATATAAAGAATGACCGGGAAGAGGCAGGGCCTGAAACACAGCCGGATATCGGGGAAGAGGTAGAAAAGCCGGATACGGATAAGGACAAAAAAGATGACAAAGCTGCCGGGGCAACTTTAGAAGAAGATATACAACTCAACCGGGCATTACAAATCCTCAAGAGCTGGGAGATATTCTCTAAGGTAAAAGTGAAATAAAGGCGCCGGTCAGATTTGGCTTCACGTTCCGGTAACAGAAGAAAACGGCCTTCGGGTAAGGCCCTGAAAAAGGGGACTTCGTCCGGGGGCCTTTTCCGTTTACTGGGCATCCTTTTCATCCTGGCGGTCGCAGCAGGAATTGTATATTTAATTAAGACTGAAGAGCCTGAACAGTCTCCTGATAGAAAAGACATAGGAAGGCCGGGTATCATTTTTGAAGAGCCTGCCCCGCCGGAAAAAATCAAAGTAGCAGGCCGTGCCAGGCCGCTTTCCACGCCCTCGCTTCCACAGGTGGCCATCGTCATAGACGACCTGGGATATAATCCCCGTATAGACGCTGCTTTTATAAAACTGAATGCGCCTATTTCTTTTTCATTTTTGCCCTTCGGCCCGCACACCAAAGAAACAGCTACGCTTGCCCATAACTGCGGAAAAGACGTCCTGCTTCACCTCCCTATGGAGGCCGCTTCGTCTCCGGAATCCAAGGTGGGCCCGGGGGCGCTTTTTTTGAACATGGATGGCGACGCCATAGCTGCGCAGATACAGGCTGATATGGAGGTCGTTCCTTATGTAAAGGGAATCAACAACCACATGGGTTCAAAGTTTACAGCAGATGCAGGCAAGATGGAGATTGTCCTTAGAGAAATACAGAAAAAGGGCCTATTTTATCTGGACAGCCGGACTACACCCCTCACCAGAGGTCTGTCCGTGGCCCGGTCAATGGGCGTCAGGAGCGCGGAACGGGATGTATTTCTGGATAACGAGCAGGAGCCGAATGCTGTGCGTGCACAGATCGCCCGCCTCATCTCTGAGGCCCGCACGCATGGATCAGCCATCGGCATCGGGCATCCGCATCCGGTGACCTATCAGGTCTTAAAAGAGGAGCTGACGGCCCTAAAAAAACAGGTGAAAATTGTCCCGGTCTCCGAGCTGGCACAATAGGAGAAAACAGCCATGAAGATTACTGCAACTGCGCCTATGCGGGTCGATCTGGCCGGCGGCACCCTGGACATATACCCGCTCTATGTCTTTGAAGGCGGCGCCTACACTGTAAATGCGGCCATCGGCATCCGGAGCCGCGTGGTACTGGAAACGCGTAATGATCACAAAATCATCATATATTCTAAAGACCTGGATATGGAAATCTCTGTGCCGAATGTGGACAAACTGAGGCCCGAAGGGCCATTAGACCTCATAACCCGCGCCGTAAAATATTACCGGCCCGATGCCGGGCTGACTGTTACCACAGAAAATAACATACCCAAAGGATCGGGTCTGGGGGCCTCCTCCACCCTCCTTATGGCCTTAAGCCATGCCCTCATCCGTCTCTCCGGCCAAAGGCCGGATAAAGAGGAAGTGATCGACATTGGAGCAAACATCGAGGCCCAATCCATAAAGGTCCCCACCGGCAAACAGGATTACTACCCGGCCTCTTACGGCGGGATAAACGCCATCTGGTTCGGCATTGACGGCGTAAAGCGCTCGTCCATAGATGTCCCAAAAGGTTTCACCCATGGATTGGAAGAACGCACGGTCCTTAGTTTCGTAGGTGCGCCGAGATTTTCCGGCGCCACGAATTGGAATATGATGAAGGCCTATATTGACAACCAGGGCCAGACCGTAGCCAACCTGCGCCGTATAAAGCAAACCGCCCTGAAGATGAAACAGGCATTGGAACAGGGAAGTTTCCCTGCCTTGGCGCAGCTCCTGCGTGAAGAATGGCAAGACCGTAAAAACCTGGCGCCGGGCGTGACCAATCCGCAGATAAACGACATTATGGCTGCTATTGAGAAAGAAGGGGCCCTGGCCAGCAAGCTCTGCGGGGCAGGCGGAGGCGGGTGTATGGTTACCCTTACCCGAAAGGGAGCGAAAGCCAGGGTAGAACGTTATTTACAAAAGGCGGGCATACCGGTGCTGCCGTTTAAGATAGAAAGGCGTGGGGTAATTGTCTCCGGGACCGCCAAAACGCATAAATCAGATTAACATCAGCACCTTGCTGACCACTTCTTCCGGATCGCGGCCCAGGATGCGGATCATAGGCTCTTTACCCACATCCCCGCAGTCGTAAATTATATCCGGTATCTTCTTGGCATCCTCCAGGGCTATATCTATTCCCCATC
The DNA here is from genome assembly GCA_031082315.1 of Thermodesulfobacteriota bacterium. Lineage (NCBI taxonomy): Bacteria > Pseudomonadati > Thermodesulfobacteriota > Thermodesulfobacteriota bacterium. The sequence goes on along the minus strand of JAVHLC010000003.1, from coordinate 226,673 downwards.
TCAGGGAAGCCCCTTCCTTATACTTAACATCGGGGGGCTCTTTCTGCCGGTCAAAGGAGGCCACATGCCACTTCAATTGACGGCATTTCTTTATGATGTCTTCCCCGAAACGAATATTCATGGCGGAACGATAGGCAGGGTCATGGCGCATGACGGCCAGGATGATACGGGCCATGTGATGGGAAGCCCCGAACCCCGGAGCGGCTACCGTATCCACAGAATCCCCGATCCCGATAATCCGGCCCGGTATAGCGGCAACGTCGCTTTCATCCTCAGCAAAAGGCAGGGCATAGCCGAGGTTGGACTGGACTTCGGGTATGAGATGTCGAACAGGCCGGCCTTTAAGCGTTGCCACCGCCTTCTCCAGGGCGGTGATGATCTGATACCGGGATATCTCTCTATCCACGCATGCATAAGGATTGGCCGGCCAAGCGCCCCTGCCGATCGGGAAAGAAGACCTTATGGCCAGGGTGACAAAGGACTTGGCCCTGGCTACAGCATCGACCAATTCATAACCTTGGGCCAGAAACGTAGCCAGGGCCGCGGAAAACGTGCAGCCGGTGCCGTGTTTATTTTCGCCCGGGACTCTTTCCGCCCGGAAGTGATAAATGCCTTCACCGTCAAAAAGGACATCGACCGGCTCGTCTGCAAGGTGCCCGCCCTTAATGAGGACATTGACCGGACCCAATCCGGCTATGGCACGAGCGGCCTTCTCCATGTCAGCGACTCTCTTCACCTTTAGCCCGCTCAAGACCTCGGCCTCAGCCAGATTAGGCGTAACCACATAGGCCAGTGGGAGTAGCTCTGCCTTGAAGGCCGGGAGCGCCGCAGGTTCCATCAGCGCCTCACCGCCCCCGGCCAGGAGTACCGGATCCACGACAATTTTTCTTATTCGGCAGGATTTGAGCCGGGCGGCAACCGCCGAGATAATCCCGGCATTCGTCAGCATTCCGGTCTTTACGGCATCTGCGCCGATATCGGAGAGGATAGACTTCATCTGCGCGGCCACAAAGGCCGGAGGCACAGGATGGACTGCCTGTACCCCTCGCGTATTCTGGGCGGTCAGGGCGGTGATAACACTTAAGCCATATCCGCCAAGGACGGCGATCGTCTTCAGATCGGCCTGGATGCCCGCGCCGCCGCCGGGATCGGATCCGGCTACCGTAATAATTTTTGTCGCCTTAAAATCCCCCCAACCCCCCTTTAGTAAAGGGGGGATTACTTTCATCGTCCGTTGTCCGCCGGAGGCGGATGTGTGTTTCATTTTTTTCCCTTGAGGGCTCGCTTATAGACCTTAATGGCGCAGTACTCGCCGCACATGGTACAGGTCGGGCCGTGATAGGCCCCGCCTTCCTCGCGGTAGGCCTTGGCTTTCTCCGGATCAATAGAAAGGCTTATCTGCCCTTGCCAATCAAGGGCGCTCCGACTCCGGGCCATGCTTTCGTCAGCCTCCAGCGCCCCCGGGACCTTCTTGACAATATCAGCGGCATGGGCGGCAATCCGCGAGGCCACCACACCTTCTTTAACATCCTCCAGAGAGGGAAGCTTGAGATGCTCGGCAGGCGTGACATAACACAGAAAATCGGCCCCGGCCGCCGCCGCAACGGCGCCTCCGATGGCGCTGGTGATATGGTCATAGCCGGGGGCAATGTCGGTAACCAGAGGCCCCAAGACATAAAACGGGGCGCCGGAACACAACTTCTTTTGCAGGAGGACGTTTGCGGCAATCTGGTCCATGGGCATGTGGCCGGGGCCTTCGATGATAACCTGGACGCCGGCATCCCAGGCCCTTCGGGTCAATTCTCCCAGTATCACCAGCTCCTGTATCTGACCGGGATCGGTAGCGTCGGCCAGACATCCGGGTCGCAGTCCGTCACCTAGGCTAAGGGTTACATCATAGGCCCTGGCGATGGCCAGAAGTTCATCAAAGCGCTCATAAAGCGGATTCTCTTTCTGATTATACTCCATCCATTCCAGGGTAAACGCCCCACCCCGGCTCACTACACCCAGGATGCGCCCGGCCTTTTTCAGCCGCGCCGCAGATTCCCGCGTAATCCCGCAGTGCACGGTCATAAAATCCACGCCTTCCCCGGCCTGCCGCTCGATCGTCTGCAAGATGTCCTTCACCCGCATGTCCACGATGGATTTCTTCCTCTTCTCCACCGTTTCCACCGCTGCCTGATAGATGGGCACAGTGCCCAGCGGCACCGGACAGTGTTCCAGTATCACCCGCCGGATTTCCTCTATCGGGCCGCCGGTGCTCAGATCCATCACCGCATCGGCCCCCATGGAAAGGGCCACCTTTAGTTTCTTCAATTCATATTCGATATCCACGTGGTCTTTAGAAGTGCCGATATTGGCATTGATCTTGGTCTTAAGTCCCTGGCCAATGCCCACAAATCGCTTCAACTTGCGATTCTTGTTGGCCGGTATGGCCACACAGCCGGAGGCGATGCCTTTGCAAATTTCCGCAGCAGCAACGCCTTCCTCCTGGGCGCACCTTTTCATGGCCGGGGTAATCTTCCCCTGGACCGCCGCTTCTCTGAGAGTCATAGACATAATAAAAAATTCTCCCGGTTATGAAATAAAGTTAGATGACGTGCATGATAACCGTCTCGTCCTTTTCTTGTCAATGATAAATGAAATCTGGAGGTAAGGAATCAGGGGGATTCCCTTACTTTTTACGTTGGAATAACAGCCCGTAAAAATATTCGCTGGGGGCAAATTCTTTGGCGAGTTCATAGCCGTGCGCCCTGAAAAGGCTAATGGCCGTATCTTTCGGGATCCGGATATGCATGGGCGGCCCCATATCTGTCTTTTTTTCGTTCCAGTCAACCACGGCAACATAGTGTTCAAGCCTTGACATGCGCCTTATTTCCTTTAAAAAATCTTCCGGGTTATGGAGTTCATGAAGTACGGCTAAGAGAAAGGAGATGTCCAGTATGTTGTCTGCAACAGGGATATCATTTTCAGTCGAATGCACAATAGTAATGTTGTCCAGCCCCTTAGCCCGTTCCGCAAGGACGGAAAGCATTCCGGGTTCAATATCCACCGCAAAAACCTGGCCCTGCGGCGCCTTCCGGGCCAGTGGTATAGTCAGATACCCGGTGCCGCAGCCGATATCTGCAATGTTTGCCCCCTCCGGCAGATCAACCGCCTCTATAATCTTCTCCACCGGAAGCATCTCTTTTCTTCTCTCACTATCCAGCGCTGTCATGTGAGAGGGATCAAATTTTCTATTAGTCACTTCTTCACTCCCTAAAATAATTCGCGGCCTCAAGAAAAAGCCTATCAGGCCAGAAGGATATTTCGCCCGGCCGTCTTGTCTATTTTATCTCCCACCGAGGCGCCGCAATAAGCGCACAGATATTCATACTTATCCCCTTCAGGCAGAACCAGGAGGAGCCGCTTCCGCACGGGGACAGCCTCTTTGCATTTAGGACAATAAAGCGCTGTAGCCTCAAACTGGTCGAAACTGCTACCTTGCATCGGAGAACGCGGATCAGAGTTCACGGCCTGACTCCCTGGGGTTATCTTTCATTGACAAGATATATAAATCGTTTCTCTAATCTGTCAAGGTTACGGTCGCTCTCTTCGCCATAAAAATATTCCAATAATCGTTTCAGTTGAAAAATTGCAAGCTACACCTGGTCCGTTTTGCAAATAGTCAAAATGAATCAGCTTGATCAGTTGCCCGGCTGTATGATATTTTTTCTAAAATCACAGGATAGATAATAAATGGGACATAAGGGAGGCCATACAATGATAAAATTCAATGGGATTAATCACCTGGCGATGGTCACCGGAGACATGGATAAGACTATCCGCTTCTGGAGAGATTTACTGGGCATGAGATTGGTGGCCGGGCTGGGGCGACCCGGCTACAGGCATTACTTTTTCCAGATCTCAGGAAACGATCTGATCGCATTTTTTGAGTGGCCCGGGGTTAAGCCTATTGAGGAAAAAGATCACGGCCGGCCGGTCACCGGCCCCGTCGTCTTTGACCATATCTCCTTTGGCGTAGAAACCGGGGAAGACCTCTGGGAAATAAAAGATAGACTTACTGCAGCCGATATCTGGGTGACGGAGGTAATCGACCACGGCTTTTTCCACTCGATCTACGCCTTTGACCCCAACGGCATCCCCATTGAGTTCAGCCATAACGTAGAGGGTATAGATATTCGGAAGAATCCGGTGATGGCAGATTCCGCTCCCTCTGCTGTAACCCGGGAAGGCGCAGAGCCCCAACCTGATAAATGGCCACAGGCAGAAAGTCCGACTCCTCTGGCAGATCGCAGGGTCTATCCCGGCTATGGGAGCGAGCTATGGCATACAAAGAACAGCCTTGAAAGCATGGGCTAAAGGTGGTAGTGTCACTAAAATTAGTCTAACTATTAGGATAAATATTGCCGCACGGGAGTATAACATGAACGATTTTTGTATTATCTGCCACGACCGTGAGGACCTGAGCGACTGGGTCCATCCGGTGTCAAGAGAGCAATACAAAATCTGCGGTTATTGTAAGAAAAGCATTATCGGCCTCTGTCAGCATTGCAGAGAACTCGTTTTTAAGACAGACCATTTTGGTTATGACGACTCAGGAAATATCATGTGCCCTAAATGTGTCCATATGGCCGAGCTTTCTGAAGAAACTTGTTCAAGATAAACCTTCTACCGTCGTTCAAAATATTGGCCTGCCATGCATATGTTCAGCGCCATGATAGTGACAGTCAATACAGGGTTTCATTGAATGTGAATGAGTGTGGCACTTATTGCAAAGGGTGTTCCAATCACTATTAGTGTTGGCGCTTACATCGGTAATGCCGCCATTAACCTCCCCCCGTATAAGATAGCCATAATTAGGCGAGCCGTGCGGCTCATGGCAGTCCGTGCAGGATAGGACATAATTCGAGCTTACGGTTATATCGTAAGGCGGTTTCACTATTATCTCTCCGTCCATAGAGTGGTCACCATCTCTACTTCGCTGACCGTGCACATTACCTGACGAACTCCAATCAATCTTTCTCACCGCTCTTCCTAAGGTGGTGCTCTCGATTGTATTAGTGGCGTTGTGGCAATCGGTACAGAGTGTTATGTAATCAGGGGTTTTTCCTGCCTGTATCGTCCGGTCATTACTGATCCCGTCGGGCTCTAACTCACCCCCTGTTTTATTGTAATATTTTGGAGGTTGGTAATTTGCGCCATAAGAACTCATGCGCTCGGCAGGATCATCATCACCCCAGAGACCGGTATGCTGCGAAGGGCGGGAGATGGCTGTATATGAAGGATTCCCCGGATACGTTTTGTTTCTCCTGGCGATATGGACATTATGGCAACCGGAGCATGGGTTACTGTCGGCAGGAAAATCGGCGAAATTTATATGGCTGCCGCGGACGCCGGTGATGAAGTCATTTATATCCTTCAGATTATGATAAGAAGGGCTATAGAATGCGTCGAAGATATTGTCAGGGCTTGTGAGGCCTACTGCCCCGCCAAAGGTATAGCTGTAACTGTAATTATTAAAGGCCTGATTCTGCAAAGAACCGGCCCCTGAATAATGGCAAAAGAAGCAGAGATTATCCCTCTGCCAGTACGGGTTTGAAATGGCGCTCGTATTGAAGTTATTGGCAAACAGACACCATTTAGAAGGTTCACCATCCGCCGGTTCCGGCTCGTCCCCGTCTATACTGGCGTGTTGCTCATGGCAATGCGCGCAATGTCCCCCGGCGTATTGGGATACGCTCCTCCTGCTCACACCATAGGCGCTATCGCCGTGCGCCGAACTGGTATAAGGTCCGGCATAAAGGCGGTTACCGGATAAAAATATTAAAATAAAGACCCAGACAACTATATGCTTCATTTATATTCTTCATTCAGTCCCTTAAACATGGTCATGCTTATTACAATTTAAAGCAGATCGTGTCAATAAGCTTGCGGGAAAGCCTACATCTCTCTTGACAATAGCCTTGGGTTTCGATATATAGTGAACATATGTTCACCTGAACACGTGTTCACCCTTATGGGAATATTGCTATGGTCGATACTCTGAAAGCCGATAGCTAAAGTAAAGTCAAAAACCGGGGCGGAGGCAGTCCGCAAGCAGCATGAACAGAAGAAAGGCGACTGAATCGAAAAAGATTATCCTTGAGGCGGCCAGCGAGGTCTTCGCAGAAAGGGGTTACTCAGGGACCACTATCCGGGAGGTCGCCCGGCGGGCCGGTATAAGTATCGGGGGTATCTATATTTATTTTCAGAATAAGGAAGAACTTTATCTCGAACTCACGCGTGACCACATGGAAATCTTCCGGAAGCACACCGAGGTGCTCAGGGATAAGGAACCCCTCGCCGCTCTAAAGGCCTTGATAGAATACCACCTGGATTACGCTATCAAAAATACCGGCCTGATCTCCATGCACATCAAAGAGTACGACCTGGAATTTAAAAAAACCCTCAAAAAGACCTTCTTTGACTCGCAGCAACGGCTGGTCACGGGCATACTCAAAAAAGGAGTCATGGAAGGAATATTTAAAGATATCAACTGCGAAAAGACGGCAGAGGTAATACTTTTCAGCCTGAGGGGAGCCACTATGGATTATCTCTTCGGTCAGATCAGAGACTTAAAAAAATACGGGGAGTCTCTTTACCAGTTAATACTAAACGGGATAAGGAGAAAGGCGGCATGATCAAGTTAAGGCTTGTTTTCCTGGCGTATGTATTAACTCTTCTGGTGGCGGTTCTGACATTTAACAGCCCGGCCGCAGCCCGGGAGTATTCACTCGACGACCTTTACCGCATTGCCCTGGAGCGCGCAGAAAGGATAAAGGTATCAGAGGAAGACCTCTATATCACAGAAAGAGGTAAAGACAAGGCCCTTGCCGTGCTGCTGCCCAGGCTCTCTGTCTTTGGGGATTACACGCGGTATAGCGACGACAAGACCTCGGGGTCAGGTTTCATTATCCAACCTGAAGATTCTACATCATGGGGATTAAAGCTCGACCAGACGTTGTCTTTAAGCGGCCGGGAAGTCACCGCCTTTAAAATATCAAAGGAAAACATAGAAAAAAGCCGGTACGACCTTTATGCCGTAAGGGAGGAATATCTTTTTGGAGTCTCCTCGGCCTATTACGATGTCCTCAAGGCCCAAAAGGCCGTGGAGATCGCCAGGGCCAATATGGAGAGGTTGACCGGGCACAGGGATGCCGCGGACATAAGGCTCAAGGTAGGAGAGGTAACCAAGACCGCCCTCCTCCGGGCAGAGGCAGAGCTATCCGGTGCCCAATCCGAACTGGTGAAGGCAGAAAATGGTCTCAAGTTGGCCAAGGCAGTGCTGGCCCGGCAGGTGGGAATAAGCGAAGACTACGAACTTAAAGAGTCCGGTGTCAAAGTCGAAACCTTCAAAGACCGTTCTCTCGTCTCACTAAAAGAAGAGGCTATGATAGAACGCTCAGAGGTAAGGTCTCTGGATATCCAAAGGAAAACGGCAGAAGACCAGGTCCGGTATGTACGGGGGACCTACTGGCCGACCGTTTCTATCGAGGGTGTGTATAGCCGGAAAGAAGACAGTCCGGCCCCTACCTTTGTATTGGAAGAAACCACTTATGGCGGGATCAGATTAAACTTCCCTTTCTTTGAGGGCGGACTCAGGAGGGCGGAGGTGAAAGAGGCAGAGGCCAGACAAAGACAATCTGAACTCATCTATGAAGATTTAAAGAAGACCATAAATATAGAGGTTGAGAACGCCTACCTGGACCTGATAACTCAAAGGGAAATCTTAAAATCCCTTGAAGACCAGCTCGCCTTTGCCGGGGATAACTACAATGCCACCTCCAAGCAGTTTGAATTCGGCCTGGCCAATAGTATAGATGTGATGGATGCCAACACCCTGCTGGTCACCTCAGAAAGACAGTTGGCAGAGGCAAGACTTAACTATCGGTTGGCAGATTTGCGACTGAAGCGGGCCACGGGGACGCTGTTAAAGACCGTAGTCGATAGCCAGCAGTCGGCGGTCAGTGGTCAATAGCCGGCGAATATGGATATCCGGTTTCCCGCGGCTGATTTTTTTATGGCCCTCAAAAATCCTTACCCGGAGGACCCTGACACCATTTTGAACATGCTTTTCATGGGGTTGGTTGATCCGTATTTATTTATGGAAACTTGAGGACTCAATACGCTTATCATCGATATTTGGAGGATCTCTGATGCAACTCAACGGAACTGTTTATGAACCACTTAAATGGAGTGTGTTTTTAGCAGCACTGTTAGGCGGCCTTTTCCTGGGCGGCTGCGACCGCCGGCAGCAATCTCCGCCGCCCTCTGTCCCGGAAGTAGCCGTGGTGACAATCCAGCCGCGAAAGGTCGTGCTGACCACTGAATTACCGGGCCGCACATCCGCCTATCTCATCGCGGAAATCCGGCCCCAGATCAGCGGCCTCATCCAGAAACGCCTGTTCCGGGAAGGTTCCGATGTCAAGGCCGGACAGGTGCTTTATCAAATCGATCCCGCCCCCTTTCAGGCTGCGCTCGACAATGCCAGGGCCGCCCTCGCCAGGGCCGAGGCCAATCTGCCCTCAATCCGTTTGAGAGTCGATCGCTACCGGGACTTGCTCGCCGACAAAGCAGTAAGCCAGCAGGACTACGACGACGCCTCGGCTGCCCTGAAGCAGGCCGAGGCTGATATTCAGTATGGTAAGGCGAACGTAGAGATGGCCCGTATCAATCTGGGCTACACCCGCGTCATCGCCCCCATCTCCGGCCGCATCGGCAGATCCAACGTAACGGATGGGGCGCTGGTGACGGCGCATCAGCCGCTGGCCCTGGCAACCATTCAACAACTGGACCCCATTTACGTGGATGTGGCCCAATCCACCACCGAACTGCAGCGATTGAGGCGCTGCCTGGAGGACGGCCGCCTCAATCAAAACGGAACGAACCAGAACAAGGTCAAGCTCCTCCTGGAAGACGGCACGGCGTATTCATGGGAGGGAGCGCTCCAGTTTCGCGACGTCACGGTGGACCCTACTACCGGGTCCGTCATCCTGCGGGTTGTCTTTCGCAATCCAAAAGGCATTCTCCTGCCGGGCATGTTCGTCCGGGCGGTGGTGAAAGAAGGCGTCAATGAACGGGCCATCCTGATTCCTCAGCAGGCCGTGTCACGCGATCCAAAGGGAAACCCCTTCGCGCTGATCGTGGACGGCGAGGGAAAGGTTGGGCAGAGGATGCTTACTCTCGACCGAGCCATCGGCGACCAATGGCTCGTCTCAGCAGGGCTTGCACCCGACGAGCGTGTGATCGTCGAGGGTATGCAAAAAACGCAGCCCGGCGCTGCTGTGAAGGCGGTTCCTTTTGACTCAGGCCGGAAAGAAACTGCGGCCCCCGCGAGTACGGCCCAACCGGCCGCAAAATCGAAGTGATGGAGACGTGTGATGTTATCTAAATTCTTTCTGGATCGTCCGGTCTTCGCCTGGGTCATCGCTATCATCATCATGGCTGCCGGTGGGCTGGCAATATATAACATGCCCATCGCTCAGTATCCCCCCATCGCTCCGCCGGCCATCGCCATCGATGCCTTTTTCCCAGGGGCCTCGGCGGAGACGGTGGAAAATACCGTGACCCAGATCATTGAGCAGAAGATGACCGGTCTGGACGATATGCTTTACCTCTCCGGCACCAGTTCTTCATCAGGCGCGGCCCGCGTCGAGATGACCTTCGCCCCGGGGACAGATGCGGATATCGCCTGGTCCAAGGTGCAAAACAAGCTGCAGCTCGCCATGGCCAGCCTTCCCGATGTGGTGCAGCGCTCCGGCGTCAAGGTCAGCAAATCCACCAGAAATTACCTGATGATCGTCGGGCTGATTTCGGAAGACGGCAGCATGAGCGGCGACGACCTGCGGGACTACGCCCAGTCGAATCTGGAAAAGATACTGTCCCGGGTGCCGGGGGTGGGCGAAGTCGAGAATTTCGGATCGCAGTATGCCATGCGGGTCTGGGTCAACCCCGACAAGCTGACCAACTACCACCTGACCATGGAGGATGTCATCCTGGCGCTCAGGGCCTACAACGTCGAGGTCTCCGCCGGTCAGTTAGGCGGGACGCCGGCCGTGGAGGGGCAACGCCTGAACACCGCCATCATCGTTCAGCATCTGCTCCAGACCCCGGAGGAATTCGCCGCCATCCCCATCCGTACCAATCCGGACGGTTCGGTGGTCCGGATCAAGGACATCGGCCGGACGGAACTGGGGACCGAGCGCTCCGATATCGTGGCCAAATATAACGGCAAACCCTCCGCAGCCATGGCCATCCGTCAGGCTGCCGGCGCCAATGCCCTGGATACGGCCAAAGCCGTTAAACAGAAACTGGAGGAGATGAGCCGCTACTTCCCCTCCGGCATGAAGGTGATTTATCCCTACGATACCACCCCATTTACCAAGGTGGCCATCGACGAAGTGGTCAAGACCCTGTTCGAGGCGATCCTGCTGGTATTTGTGATCATGTATCTTTTCATGGGTAATATCCGGGCCACCCTTATCCCCACCATCGCCGTGCCGGTGGTGCTGTTGGGGACCTTCGCGGTTCTTGGGGCTTTCGGCTTCTCCATCAACATGCTGACCATGTTCGCCATGGTGCTGGCCATCGGGCTATTGGTGGACGACGCCATCGTGGTGGTGGAGAATGTGGAGCGGATCATGGCCGAGGAGGGCCTTTCGCCCAGGGAGGCCACGGCCAAGTCCATGGGCGAGATCACCAGCGCCCTGATCGGCATCGGCCTGGTGCTCTCGGCGGTCTTCGGCCCCATGGCCTTCTTTCAGGGCTCCACCGGGGTTCTCTACCGCCAGTTTTCCGTGACCGTCATCGCTTCCATGCTCCTTTCGGTGGTCGTGGCCCTGATCCTGACCCCGGTCCTCTGTGCGTTGTTCCTTAAACCGATACCGGCCGGGCATAACCCGTCGGATAATGCGGTCTTTTTCCTGCGCCCCTTTTTTAGATGGTTTGAGCGGGTTTTCACTCGTATCAGAGGCCTCTATGTGGGAGTCGTCGGCCGCTCCTTTTCAAGAACAGCGCGATACGTGATTATATATCTTTTGATTGTGACGGCGGTGGGATTCCTCTTCCATCGGATGCCCACATCCTATATCCCGGATGAGGACCAGGGCATCCTGATGGTCCAGGCCATGCTGCCGTCCGGTTCCACCCTTGAGCAGACTGAAAAAGTCATGAACAGGGTAAGGTACCATTTTCTGGAGCATGAGAAAGACGGGGTGGAATCCATCATGGCTGTGGCCGGAATCAGTTTTGGCGGCAACGGGCAGAATATGGCCCTGGGATTTGTCAAGCTCAAAGACTGGAAGCTGCGCCGGCGGCCGGACCTGAAGGTCAAGGCCATCGCCGGCAGGGCCATGGGGGCATTTTCACAGATAAAAGGCGCCATGGTGTTCGCCTTCCCGCCGCCGCCGGTCATCGAACTGGGGATGGCCACCGGGTTTGATTTTCAGTTGCAGGACCGTGGCGGCCTGGGCCACGAAAAACTAATGGCGGCCCGCAACCAGCTCCTCGGCATGGCGGCCCAGGATCCACGACTGGTCAGAGTTCGACCCAACGGCATGGAAAATGTGGCCGAATACCACATCGACGTTGATTGGGACAAGGCCGGCGCGCTAGGGGTTTCCATCAGTTCCATTCACAACACCATTGCGGCGGCCTTTGGTAGCGCCTATGTCAACGATTTTATCCAGGCCGGTCGGGTCAAAAAGGTCTATGCCCAGGCGGATGCCCCCTATCGCATGCTGCCGAAGGATCTGGAAAAACTCTATGTGCGGAACAGCGTGGGCAAGATGGTGCCTTTTTCTTCCTTTGCCTCCTGCAGGTGGGCTCAGGGTTCTCCCAAGCTGGAGCGCTACAACGCCTTTCCTTCCATCAACATCTGGGGCGAACCAGCGCCGGGTCACAGTACCGGCGAGGGGATGGCCGCCATGGAAGAGATCGCGGCAAAGCTGCCCCAGGGGATCGGCTTTGACTGGACCGGGCTGTCCTACCAGGAGCGGGTGGCAACCGCGCAAGGGCCTATCCTGTACGTCTTTTCGATTTTTGTAATCTTCCTTTGCGTAGCCGCCCTGTATGAAAGCTGGACCATCCCTTTTGTCAATCTGTTGATGCTGCCGCTGGGTGTATTAGGCGCGATACTGGCAACTTCATTTCGGGGACTGTCCAACGATGTCTACTTCCAGATCGGATTCCTTACTACCCTCGGCCTTTCGACAAAAAATGCCATCCTGATCATTCAGTTTATAAAGGAACGGATGGGCCGCGGCGACAGCCTTATCGATGCAACCCTTGGAGCCGTAAAGACAAGATTCCGGCCCGTCATCATGACCTCCCTGGCCTTCTTTTTCGGGGTCCTGCCGCTAGCCATCTCCACAGGCGCAGGCGCCGGCGCGATGAACGCCATCGGCACCGCCGTTTGTGGTGGAATGCTCTCCGCCACGTTCATCGATCTCATTTTTATTCCAATGTTCTTTGTCCTTATATCCAATATATTCAAAAGGAAACAAAAGGGGCAACCCCCTGAACACTCGATTGAATCCACCGGCCCCCAGGAGGTGCGTTAATATGACAAGAAAAACGTTATTGATCCTGGGTGTATTTGTCTGCCTCGGCGGCTGCACTATGGCCCCGAAATACACCCGGCCGGAGGCGCCGGTTTCGACTGAATGGCCGACCGGAGCGGCATACCAGGAGATCAAAGCTGCGACCGGCGCTCCGACCGCCTTGGAGCTGGGGTGGCAGGAATTTTTTACCGACCCAAAGCTTCAAAAGATTATCGAGACGGCTCTAAATAACAACCGGGACCTGCGGCTTGCCGCCTTGAATATGGAAAGGGTGCGCGCCCTGTATGGCATTCAACAAGCTGAGCTGTTCCCAACGGTCAATGCGGTGGGAGAGGGAGCCAAGCAACGCATTTATTCCGATTTTGTAAGCCCCGGCGGGGGTACGATGACAACCGAACAATACAGCGTTGATCTGGGTATCGCTGCCTGGGAGATAGATTTTTTCGGCCGTATCCGCAGCCTGAAAGACCAGGCGTTGGAAGAATACCTGGCCACGGATGAGGCCCGCCGCGGCGCGCAGATCGCGCTGGTGTCCGAGGTCGCAAGGGTGTATCTGACCCTCGCCGCTGACCTGGAAAATCTCAAACTGGCCCGGTCCACCCTTGAAACTCAGCAGGGAATCTATAATTTAATCCAGCGGCAATGCGAAGTCGGCGTCGCCAGTGAACTGGACTTGCGTCAGGCGCAAACCCCGCTGGATACCGCCCGGGGAGATGTAGCCCGCTTCATGCAAATGGCGGCCCAGGATCAAAATGCGTTAAACCTTCTTGCCGGCTCTCCGGTGCCGGAAGATCTCTTGCCGGCGGACCTGGCAAGCGTTAATCCGCCCCAGGAAATTTTTGCAGGCCTGTCCTCCGAGGCGCTTTTGAACCGGCCGGACATCATTGCGGCGGAACATCGGCTCAAAGGGGCGTATGCCTTTATCGGCGCGGCCCGGGCCGCCTTTTTCCCGCGCATTTCCTTGACCACCTCAGCCGGGACGGCCAGCGGCGATCTGTCCGGTCTTTTCGACTCCGGGTCCGGCACATGGAACTTCGCTCCGAAGATTTCCGTGCCGATTTTCGACGCCCGAACCTGGGCCGCGTACAGAGTCAGCAAGGCTGAACGGGAAATTGCCCTGGTTCAGTATGAAAAAACGATTCAGACCGCCTTCAGGGAAGTGGCCGACGCGCTTGCCGTGCAAGGCACGGTGGACCAGCAGGTGTTTGCCCAGCAATCCCTGACAAATGCCGTTGCAGATACCTATCGCCTCTCGGAAAAACGCTATTCAAAGGGAGTTGACAGCTACCTGGGCGTTCTTGATGCGCAGCGATCCCTTTATGCCGCACAACAGAGGCTTATCTCGCTCCGCCTGGCCAGGCTCGCCAATCAGGTGCGGCTTTACGCGGTGCTTGGCGGAGGCAGCAACTAAGCCATGCCACAAGGCGGCCTGAGACAATGGAGAGAATTTATAATTTTATGGATTGCCCCCGATTTACGCCTCCCCATATGCAAAAACCTAACCGGACAAAGCTGAGTCTACATAATATATAACTTAGTTCAGCTAAGGAAAGGAAGATAATGACAATCAGCAAGAAGATCCGAATTACAGTAGTTTTGAGTGCTATTTGGTCCACTCTTGTTCTCATAATCGCTATTGAGACTACTGAAAAAGGACGATACTTTCATTTCGATGATTTCTTTCTTGTGCTTATTATCGGCGCTCTGCTGCCTCTACTTGTCGTGTGGGGTATTATCTGGATCCGTTCTGCATCCAAGAGCCAAGATACGGATAAAAAAATACTGAATTAGCTAACAAGTCAGGGGAGACGACTCCCAATAGTTCACACCCCCCAGTTGCCTCATAATTAAATGTTACCGAAGGGGTTATATGTGGGATTAACATTGACTCATAAAAGATGTTACCCAAGGTAGTTGATGATGGCAAAGATTTTTTCAGTTTTTTATCCATATTTTTTCTTAGCAGAAAAGGATTCAGTTTTTCAAGTTGTTTGGAGAGGGGACTTTTTACGGATTTTTGGATATGAGGTGATTCCATGATTCTCTGGTAAGGTGTTTTAGGGGAGTCATGGCGTTTAATGGTTTTAGAGGCGATTCTTTCTTTAGCGATGAGTTTTACCGAGGGACAGAAGAAGTTATGGAAGAGTCTCCATTCTTTGGCATAGAGGTCGTTAAGGAGAGGTACGACATGGGGATTATCTAATCTTTCGTAGCCGAGCCATTGTCTCACATGCGTCCAGTTTTTCTGTTCGATGTGGGCGTTATCATCTTTGTGATAGGCCCTGCTTCTGGTGAAGTGCACGGGTTGTTTTCTTTCGGTAAAGTGTCTTTGGAGGTGATAGTTGAGGAACTCACCTCCATTATCGCAATCAAAGCCGAGTGAGGGGAAAGCGGAACTTGTCAATGAAAATGAGACACCTCCGTAAAGAATTTAGTGTCGCAATGGATCACTATTTTCTGGTACCGGTTTATTGATCCAGACCGCCTCGGGCAAGGCCATCGGTTTTGGCATCTTCCCCTTGAATCGCTCCGGATGTTTTGCAAAAGCATCATTTAGAACTACTTGACGCTCCCTGATAATTTGTTCAGTCTGTCCGTAATGGACATTTTCCGGGGTGAGGAATCCGATCCCGGAATGGTAATGCCCGGTATTGTACCAACCGAAAAATCCCTGGCAGAAGGACCTGCTGTCCTCGGCACACCCGAAGCGCTCCGGAAACTCCGGCCGGTATTTCAGGGTCTTGAACTGGGCTTCCGAATAGGGGTTGTCATTGCTCACATAAGGCCGGGAAAGGCTTTTGGTAATCCCCAGATCAGCAAGCAGGAAAGCAACCGTTTCTGCCATACTCAAGCAACTCTGTCCATAGATGTCAGTATAGCCCAACTCGATGATATCTGGACTGATGAAGCTGAGCGGAGACTCAAAGCTTATAGAGAAGGCAGACTAGAAGGCATACCTATGGAAGAGATCTTTGAGGAATGAAGTTCACCCGCAGTTCCTTGACTCTGAGACTAGCCCTGTTCCTTCAGTCCGCTGTAGGCGGGTTTTTGTTCGCCTGCCTGTGCGTTGCACGCAGACAGGTCGGCTCATAGCTTCGCCCTCTGGGGACTTTATCAGCAGCGGTTCCAGGTTATAGCCTGAAGAAAATCTCATCTCAATGTTATCAACTGCGCACCCAATGAGTTCCCCTCTACACGAAGCAAGACCACTGAAGCCGGTAACGCGGACCGACACGGTCCCGCACTACCTGGATTTAAAAAAAGTACGCCATTTTGCTTTTCTATACATGGCCGATGGGAATGACCGCTTATCACCGCGCTGAAACCAGCCGCAGCCGGGTCCAGATCAAGCTCATCTACATCATGGAGCACATATAATAAGGCCTCTCCGACTGCAACTATTTCTGTTTTAGAAAGTTTTCCTGCCCAGCCGAACCTGTCCATATTGCCGCGCACGGCAACAACCGGGGCAACTCCTTGAAGCGCCTTCAGTACTTCCTCCGGGCCGATATCTCCGGCATGAACGATCAGATCGATACCTTCAAAAGCCTTGAGCACCCCGGGCCGAAGGAGACCATGGGTATCGGAAATGACACCGACGAGATGGCTATTGTGGCTTTTCAGCTCTGTGGACATTACCCTCCTCGTATATCCCTTCTTTTCCGCACAGCCAGATGCGCCTTTGGCGAATAATCTCTGGTTATTACCTTACCATAAAAACTCTTTACTCCGTGACTATTTTCCGGAAATGCCGGTATAATCCGTATAATTTTTATGACGCCAATATTGATGAATTCGTAAAAAACCAAATTTTACCGCAGAGGTCGCCGAGAACGCTGAGATAACATGCAGTAGTCAATAGTCAGTGGTCAGTAGTCAGTTGCAACGGACAATACGTGCTCAGCGGTGAAAAAACTTTTTTGCGAAGCCGTCAATATTAACTTTCTTCTCGACTGCCTCTCCGGACCTACGGTGACGTCAAAGTGGTGCTCATTTTACTGATATAATGAGGTAACTTCCGCAATCCAAAAATCCCTCCTAACCTCCCTTTTCCAAAGGGAGGAACGGCTGCTCCCCCTTTGGAAAAGGGGGATCTAGGGGGATTTTATATACAAGCTGACTCTGACTTTGACGGGGCCCCTGTCTCAGAACTCCCCTTATTGATTTCATAAGAAATCCTTGATATATAAAAAACTTCCGGTAATATGCGGAGACGATAAGCAATCTCCGTACACGCCTATCAAAAAAATATGGGAGATCCTCTATGTCACTCGTTTTTGCCGACTCAATTAAGACCTATACGATTGATCAGGACAAGGCCGTTTCGCCACAAGAGACCGTGGCCAGGGTCAGGGACCGTCTAAAACAGGTCAAGGGCGAGATTCTGAGGGACGTGGTCCGAATAGACAAGGGCAGGCTGGGAATCCCGGTCTATATGAGCATCTGTGGCGCAGAGGCCAGAGAGGTCGTCGGCACCATCAAACAGATGGGTAAGGGAGGGACTCCTGAACAGGCAGAGGCGAGCGCCCTTATGGAACTCATGGAACGGTACTCTCTTTTTAGTTTTATGAATGGATCTTTTGTCTGTTCCGAGGCCGGAGCGCTTCAAGGAGACGTGGTGCCCCCTGAGGCGCTTATGCAGTCCGTGCATGATGATCCGGGTAATGCCCATGAATTGGAAAAAGCCGGGGGGCTCTGGTCCACCCTCCCCTTTTACTGGACCCGGGCCTATGATCTCACGCATAATAAAGAGGTCTGGCTCCCCTTTCAGTGGTTTTATATGTTAAATGAGTATAACGGCTCCTCAGCCGGAAATACCCTGACCGAGGCCGCCCTTCAGGGATTATGTGAGGTGGTGGAAAGGCACGTATCCTCGGTCGTTACAAACGAAAATCTTCCTACCCCGGCCATTGATCTTTCCTCGGTAAAAGATCCCATGGCGAGAGAGTTGATCACAAAATATGACTCAAAAGGGATCAACCTTTACGTAAAAGATATTACCCTCGAGATGGGGATACCCACAGTAGCGGCCCTGGCTATGGACCCCGCCACTTTCCCGGAAAAAAGTGAGATTGTCTATACCGCGGGGACAGCTACACACCCGGAGAAGGCCCTTATCCGGGCCTTGACGGAAGTAGCTCAGCTTGCCGGGGACTTTGACACCGAAGGCAGATATGCTGAAAGCGGCCTGCCCAAATTTTCCGGACTGGAAGACGCCCGTTATGTGACGGAAGCCGGGAATAATGCTTGCATCGGAGATATGCCCGATGTCTCGCATTCCAACCAGCGGGTGGAACTGGAACAGTGTGTCCATGCCCTGGCTGAAAAGGGGTTTACCGTTTATGCCGTGGATATTACCCATCCTGTACTCCGCATTCCGGCCGTATATATGATCGTTCCAGGGGCTCATTTCCGCGAACGCACCAGGGATAACAGTTTCTGTCTGCACGCCGCCAAGCTGGTCTCACAATTTCCCGACAGCCAAAGGGCTGTCTATGAGCTTGAGCAAATGAAGACGATCTATCCTGACCATTACGAGGTCCATTTCTTCCTGGGCTACACCTATGAGCGGGAAGGCCGCTACGATGAGGCCCTGGCCTGCTATGAACGCGCATTAGCCCTTGACACGACAGGCAAGGAGAGGGCCAGTCTTTATTGCCAGCGGGGTGTGTGCTACAAGGAGTTGGGGGATATAAGGCAGGCCTTGGCGGAGCTTGAAAAGGCACGGGAGTGTAATGCAGAACTCAAGGAAATACATAACCTGATGGGCTTTTGTCATTTTAAGCTCAAAGATCATGTGCAATCCATAGCCTGCTTTGAAAAGGCCATAGATCTGGACCCGTCTTCGGCCATAGATTATGCCAACATCGGTTCCAACCTTCGGGAAATGGGCCATATAGCCGAGGCCATCCGATACTATCAGTTCGCCCTGGATATCGACCCCTCTATAGATTTTGCCCGTGAAAATATCGAGAAGCTAAGCAGGCAGGCATTGTCTTAGGGATGGGTCATGGCTCATAGATGAAGGCAATGACCAACGAAAAAACTCAAAATTGATGAACTCGCAAAAAGTAAAATTTTACCGCAGGACGCCGAGATAACATATTGAACGGTTTAAGGTTTTTCTCTGCGGGCTCTGCGTACTCAGCGGTGAAAAGGCTTTTTTACGAAGCCGTCAACATAAGGAAACAATGAATGCATTCAATAAGCGATCCCCCTGTCTTACTCATCAACAGTAATCGAACCTCTCCGGTCTCTTCATCAGATACCATCCCGATCTCACTAGGATATATAGGCGCCTTTCTCAGGGATAATGGGTTTGAGATCGCCCTGTGGGATGATCTCAAAGACAGGCCTTTGTCGCTGTTAAAAATCAGGGAGTTCATCCTTAACCGGCGTCCTTTATATGTAGCTTTTTCTGCTTACATGGAAAACATGGAAAGTATCCGCCTTATGGCTAAATTCATAAAGGAACTGGATCCCCGGATACCCGTTGTCATTGGCGGGCCGCAAGCGACCTTCATGCCTACCGAGGCCCTCCTTGACCTTCGCCATATGGATGTCATTTCCCGGGGTGACGGCGAAATAGTGGCGCGGGATCTCGCCTGTGCGCTGCGGGAGAATCGGCCCTTGTCCACTGTCCGTGGGATATCCTATAGGGTAGAAAATCGCCTGTATGATAATCCGATGGCCGAAGAAACCGGAGATGATTTGGATACCTATCCGTCACCGTATCTGACAAATATCCTGGATCTATCACACAAGGATACGGCCATCTTGCTTACCTCCAGAGGCTGTGTCTATCCCTGCGTATTCTGCTATACGCCCAGGGCGTTCCATCATAAGGTAAAAATTCACTCCATCGAACGGGTGCTGGAAGAAATCAGGCATTGTGTAAAAGGGGGCGTTAGACAGTTCTGGTTTGCCGATCCGAACTTCAGTTTTTCCCGCGAGCGGCTGGAATGCCTTTTAGATAAAATTATAGAACAGGACCTTGATATCCGGTTCTGGTGTCAAACGCGTTACGACCTGGTAGATGCCTCCCTTCTTATGAAGCTAAAACGGGCCGGGGCCGCTACCATTGCCTATGGCATGGAATCAGGCAGCCCCAGGGTTCTCGATACCATCAGAAAAAAATTGGATCTGGACAGACTGTCTAAGGCCATCAAATTGGCCCAGTCCTTTGGCGTCAACGTGGAGTTGTTTACCCTTTACGGGCTGCCGGGTGAGACCTTTGCCGATGCCTATGAAACCGTGCGTTTTGTGAAGAACCACGGGGTTCGCATCGAGGGTAATTCCTGTTCGCAGCAGCTTCAGGTCTATTTCGGCACGGAGATCCAGAGAGACTATAAGAAATTCGGGATCATACCTCACCCGCAATACAAGCCCCGATACTTATCCATCGGAGATGATTTTGAGACCGAGAAGCTGACCTCCAAAGAGATAAAGCGGCTGAAGGCCATCTGGTTTATTAACAACGTCTTCTTCCAGGAGAAGTTCGAGGCAAGGACCGATATCTTCCCTCTCCTCTCGTATCTTGTTCACCAAGCCCATTATCTGGACGAAGAGCCGGAATTCTATCTTTATCTTACAGGGTTATTATGTGAGGTTGAGGAATTTGAGTTGCTCTACCGGTATTTGAGCACGGACAGGGCCGCCGGACAGTCGTGGCTTAAGGAATGGATCAGGCGCGTGCCTTTCTACCGGGACTCAAGCTCTGCGGCAAGATCCGGGATGAAGATAATTTTAGATATTGCCGGATACCTTGGGGAAAGACCCATTCCCAGTGCGAGCGGACGATACTGGCCGCTCGTGATCGGTGAGGGCCGCTTTCTGCCTGAATTCGAGAGCAACCTGGCGGGACTTAAGGCCGGAGAAGAGAGGCGGTTTCAGGTCAGATTTCCTCATGAATATCCTGACCGGGAGCTGGCCGGACAAGATGCCACCTTCATGATAAGGGTACATAAGGTCATGGAACCTGTGTTTGTCCAGGGGGTTGAAGACATTCCTTCTCTCGGCATCTGCAACACATACCAACCGGGCGATCTCGATTCTCTCAGAAAGACCCAGGAGGCCTTATACTACATCTGGTTACGATCGCTTAACCCCGAAGAATTGATGCAAAGCCCCCAGCGGGGTCTGGACCTTATTAGTAAATATCTCTGTCTGGGAAGGTTTACCGAGGCCATGACCGTCGCGGAGAAAATTTTTACGAGGGACGGCCTGGGGCTAAAAGTTATCCGCGTCCTCATGGAGGGCGGACTATTTGAATTTGCTCTAGAACTTATAAATAAGGCTGGATGGCAGGACCACGAGGGCCTGATTCAGCAGATTCGTTGTTATTTGAGTCTTAAAGACTATGATCGGGCGCTGGAGATCTTAAAAAGGATATATAATGAGCGAGACCTGCGAGTCCTTTATTGCCTTCTGGATATCTACCAGAAGAAAGGCGAAGCCATGGAGGTAATAGAAGAATTAAAAGAAAAATTTCTGGCCGGCCAGATCAGGTATTCTCTCTTAAGGGAAGAGCAGAGAATTAAAATGGCCGGCCCTGTCTGCGTGCCTGCCTGAGCGAGAACGCTCGCAGTCAGGCAACGCACAGGCAGGACGGTTTGACATTTTTTGGGGCCGGGCAGTCCAGCGATTAATGCTTAGATACAACCGGTGGGCTTGGGCAGTCCGGCAATCTTGCATATAGCCCTCTCAGACGTGGTAGGAAAAAGTTCATGTATTCGCCAAATGGAAATTTTGAGGTCTCGTTGCAATTTTAAAATCATAGGAGCAATGCCACGTTTGGCATAGTAGTTACGCACGTATTCAATTATTAGCCAGTGTTCATCGGTTAAATCTTCTATCCCTTCTTGTTTGGCGATGGCCTGGGAGAATTCCGCAGTCCAGCTATCGAAAGTCTTCAAATAGCCTTCTATGTTGACCTCGAATCGCTTGTCTTTATAAGATACGCTCGGCATAAGTAATCCCTCTCCGATGTGATTATATTGTTGCAACTATTTTTAGCATATATCGTGCTAAGTTTTCCAGTAAAATTTTAGTCTGGTGTTCATCCGGAAACTACTGTTTCCGGCTTCACGCTTTCAGCGATCAGCGATTAGCTGTCAGCAAAAATCTAAGACAAACAACACATTAAGCTGAACGCTGATGGCTGAGTGCTGACTGCTCCATCCGGAATCCTTGGGTTTCCGGATGGAAACTAGTCTAACCCAATTAACTTAGTCTAAGATATTAAATGTTTTCTTGCAACCAAACCCAGATCAGAGGCACTAAGGGTTGACTTATCAAAACAAAGGTGTTAAAAAAACCACCACCTTGGCAATGTTATGCTTGGCGCCCGTAGCTCAGTTGGACAGAGCGCCGGACTTCGAATCCGTAGGTCGCCCGTTCGAGTCGGGCCGGGCGTGCCAAATCTTAGTCTGCTACTTTTATTAAATTTCATGGTTCAACTCGGGCCGTTAGCTCAATTGGCAGAGCAACTGACTCTTAATCAGTAGGTCGCTGGTTCGACTCCAGCACGGCCCACCAGTAAGATTTAATGGCTATAAGTAACTGGCTTATAGCCATTTTTAATTTTGATACCTGGACCAAAAATTCAGATTACAACAGCCCCCCTTCCCTTCGCCCTCTCCACTCTGCCACTTAATTGCCGGCCATGTCTATAACTATATAGGATATTGCATTAACATTATTTGACATTTTCCTTGACATACCGCATAAATATTGTTACCAAATGATGGTTTTTATATCCTGGTTTTGTTTTTAATGCAGGCACGTAGCTCAGGGGGAGAGCGCTACCCTGACACGGTAGAGGTCGGCGGTTCGAAACCGCCCGTGCCTACCATTTAAATAAACATCCGCGAGCAATAGCCGGGAGCAACCTCTAAGCAATTATATGTTTTAAATTTACGGGCGGATTAGAGGGCATCTTTGTTGTCATCAGACAGTAAGATGCCCTTTTAACTGAAAAGATGGGGGAAAATCTTATTTCCATAACCAGCTCCGATGGCAGAGAGATGGCTATTCCTCGAGATACGACCACGGGAGAGGAACTGTCTATCTTGAGGCACAGCACCGCGCATATCATGGCCGAGGCGGTAAAAGACTTATTCCCGTCGGTTAAGATGGCCATCGGCCCGGCTATAGCGCACGGGTTCTATTATGATTTTGATTATGAAGGGACCTTCACGCCCGCGGATCTGGAGCGCATTGAGGGGCGGATGCGGGAGATTATCGCTGAAAACAGGCAATTCCAGCGGGAAGAGTTGGTTAAGGAAGCCGCGATTGAATTGTTTACGCGGCTGGATGAACCATATAAGGTCGAGCTTCTTCGGGATATACCCGAAGAGGTCGTTTCCATTTACCGGCAGGGTGACTTTATTGACCTTTGCCGCGGGCCGCATATTGCCTCTACCGGATTGGTCAAGGCCTTTAAGTTGACCGGCGTGGCCGGCGCTTATTGGCGGGGAGATGAGCGCAATAAGATGCTGCAACGCATCTACGGGACGGCCTTCTTTGATCGTAAAGTCCTCGATGATTATCTTGAGAAGCTTGAAGAGGCCAAGAGGCGTGACCACCGCCGCCTAGGCAAGGAGCTGGACCTATTCAGCGTAAGCGATGAGGCAGGGGCAGGGCTGATAATTTATCATCCGCGCGGGGCCATGCTACGATTTATTATTGAGGATTTTGAAAAGCGAGAGCACCTGAAACGCGGGTACCAGTTAGTGATAGGGCCGCAGATATTGAAACTTGATCTCTGGAAGCGTTCCGGTCATTTTGATAACTATCGCGAGAATATGTATTTTACGGAGATAGATGGTCAGCAGTATGGCATCAAGCCCATGAACTGCCTGGCCCACATGCTCATTTACAAATCCAGGGTAAGGAGCTACCGGGACCTGCCGCTGCGGTTCTTTGAACTGGGCACAGTGCACAGGCATGAGAAGTCAGGCGTTTTGCACGGCCTTTTAAGGGTTCGCCAGTTTACTCAAGATGACGCGCACATTATTTGTATGCCGGAGCAGTTAAATGATGAGATAAAAGGCGTGATCGATTTTGTCACCTATGTCATGGGCATCTTCGGTTTTGATTATGAGGTAGAAATCAGCACCAGGCCGGAAAAGTCCATCGGTAGCGATGAAGACTGGGAGCGGGCCACCGCAGCCCTTACGGGCGCCCTGCGTGACAAAGATATTCCGTTTGCCGTCCATGAGGGCGAAGGCGCGTTTTATGGACCCAAAATCGACATAAAGCTTAAGGATGCCCTGGATCGGCGCTGGCAGTGCGCCACTATCCAGTGCGACTTTACCCTGCCGGAACGGTTTGACCTGGTTTATGTAGGGGCAGATGGTGAAAGGCATAGGCCGGTGATGCTCCACAGGGTCATATTGGGGGCGCTGGAGCGGTTTATCGGCGTTTTGATAGAGCACTACGGCGGCGCTTTTCCCGCCTGGCTGGCACCGGTGCAGGCTGTAATCATGACGGTTACGGACAGACAGATTGACTATGGCCAGGGCGTCCTGGCGGAGATGATGGATGCAGGCCTCAGGGCGGAAGGAGATTTCCGCAACGAAAAACTGAGCTTAAAGATCAGAGAAGCGCAGATGCAGAAGATTCCATATATGCTTGTTATCGGGGACAAGGAGGTCGCTTCGCACAGTGTGACGGTTCGCCTCAGGAACGGGGAAAATCTTTCGGCCATGCCGGTAAATCAGTTTGTGGCCATGGTTCAGGATAAATGCAGAAATTATCAGTAACATAGATATGTTGCCGAGAACTTTTATTTGCATCATAAGGGGAGGTGGATAGTATAGAGAAAAAGGTTAGAATTAATTGGCAGATACGTGCCAAGGAAGTACGGTTAATCGGCGCAGACGGGACGCAACTGGGGATTAAGCCCCTTGAGGAAGCCCTGAAGTTGGCGGAGGCAGAAGGGCTTGATCTGGTGGAAATAGCTCCTACAGCTCAACCGCCGGTCTGCCGGGTTATGGACTACGGCAAATTTAAGTACGAACAGAGCAAAAAAATCCAGTTGGCCAAGAAAAAACAGGTAGTTATACAGGTAAAAGAGGTCAAGTTCCGGCCCAAGACCGATGAGCATGATTACCAGTTTAAGTTGCGCCATATTCGCCGGTTTTTGGAAGATAAAGACAAAGTTAAGGTATCCGTTCGTTTCCGGGGGCGTGAGATCGCCTTTTCCGGCCAGGCCGTAACTATATTAAATCGTATTCGCACCGAGATAGAGGATATTGGAAAAATCGAATACGAACCAAAGATGGAAGGCCGGGACATGGTGATGATAGTTGCCCCCAAGACGTAGTGCCTTTGAAATTTGAGATTATTATTGCAGATTAGGGGGAAGAGATGCCAAAGATTAAAACTAATCGGGGCGCTGCCAAGCGCTTTAAGGTAACCGGTACAGGCAAAATTTTAGGGTTTAAGGCCTATGGCAGCCATATATTGACCTCAAAGACACGCAAACGAAAGAGAGGCCTGCGCGGTTCGAGCGTGCTTGATGAGTCCAATGCCAAAAATATCCGACAGATAATACCCTATCTTTGATATCTGGACGGGTTCTGGAAGTTCGGCCTGAAGAGTGTTATCTTGGAGGCAACGGACAATAAGCTTTAACGCTGCGGCTATGCCGCACTTTATTTGTGTGGTTAAGTGTTCATCCGGAAACTTCGGTTTCCGGCTTCACGCTTTCAGCGATCAGCAATTAGCTGTCGGCAAAAATCTAAGACAAACAATACATTAAGCTGAACGCTGATAGCTGAGTGCTGATTGCTGCATCCGGAATCTTTGGGTTTCCGGATGGAAACTATTTATTTAACAAAACGAGTTTAAAGAAAGGGTACTGTTATGCCAAGAGCGAAAAGGGGTTTTAAGGCCAGGAGACGGAGAAATAAGGTACTGGCTTTGGCCAAAGGATATTGGGGACGAAGGAGCAAAATCTTCCGCACGGCCAAAGAGGCGGTAGAGCGCGCCATGACCTATGCTTATCGTGATCGCAGGGTGCGGAAGCGGGAATTCAGGGCCCTCTGGATTGCACGTATCAATGCGGCGGCCAGGCTGAACGGCCTCTCTTACAGCAGGTTGATGGGTGGATTAAAAAAGACGGGGATAGAATTGGATCGTAAGATCCTTTCTGATCTGGCTATAAGCGATCCGGCCTGCTTTGCAAAAATTGCCAGGACGGCGCAATAATCAATTTCAGATTTCAAATTTGAAATCTGAAATTGATCCTTATCTGATGGAAGAAAGGCTGCAAAAAATAAGGGACGAGGCGCTTAAGACCATCCCGGAGGTCAAGAGCCGGGAGGAATGGGAAGCGCTTCGCATTAAGTACCTGGGCCGTAAAGGAATCCTGCCTGAGCTGTTAAAACAGATGGGCGGCCTGCCGGCAGAGCTCAAGCCGCGTATCGGGCAGTTGGCCAATGCCGTCAAAAAGGACATAGAGGCCGCCCTTAATACCTGGCAGGCAAGGGTTTCCTCTGAGGGGCAGGCAGGTCCAACAGGTCCAAAGACAGACATTACGTTACCCGGCCGGTTTATATCCCCGGGTAAGCTCCATCCTATAACCCAGATCACCGGCGAGGTATGCGATATATTTGAGAGACTGGGTTTTGCTATGGCCGAAGGGCCGGATGTGGAGCTTGATTATTATAATTTTGAGGCGTTGAATATCCCGCGCGATCACCCGGCGCGGGACATGCAGGATACTTTTTATATCTCTGAAAACGTCCTTCTGCGCACCCATACCTCTCCGATACAGGTGCGCACCATGGAAAGGCAACGGCCGCCGGTGCGGATTATTGCGCCGGGCAAGGTCTATCGCTGTGACTCGGATATCACCCATACCCCTATGTTCCATCAGGTGGAAGGGTTTATGGTCGATAAAGGCGTCTCATTTGCTGACCTTAAAGGGATATTGACCATATTTATCCATCAGATTTTCGATGAACAGACCTCCCTCCGCTTCCGTCCCAGCTTTTTCCCTTTTACCGAACCCAGCGCGGAGATAGATATCCTTTGTGTGATTTGTCGTGGCTCAGGTTGCCGGGTTTGTTCTCAAACCGGCTGGCTGGAGGTCATGGGGGCCGGCATGGTTGACCCGGAAGTCTTTCGCATGGTCGGTTATGACCCGGAGGAAATTACCGGCCTGGCCTTTGGCATGGGCATAGAGCGTATAGCCATGCTGAAGTACGGCATTGACGATATCCGTCTTTTCTACGAGAATAATCTCCGTTTTCTCAATCAATTTTAGACTTAAAATCAGGCTGTAATACTATGCGGGTTACGCTGAACTGGCTTAAAGAATTTGTGGACATTGACATCCCTGTGGAAGACCTGGCCGAACGCCTGACCATGGTCGGGTTGGAGGTGGAAAACCTGACGCACTATGATGCAGGCCTGGGTCAGGTAGTGGTCGGCCACATTACAGATATTCTCCCGCATCCCCATGCTGAAAACCTTTCTCTGTGCCGGGTTGTGTCCGGCAAAAATACATACCGTGTGGTCTGCGGGGCGAAAAATATCCGCATCGGAGATAAGTCGCCGCTGGCTTTAGAGGGGGCCGTCCTGCCCGGGCCATTAAGAATCTCCGGGACCAGTATAAAGGGCGAGTATTCTGAGGGCATGCTCTGCTCGGCAGCCGAACTTGGTCTGGGTGAGGATAAGGGCGGAGTCTATATCTTATCCGCTGACATGGAATCCGGACTTCCCCTGGCCCAGGCCTTGGAGCTGGAAGACTATGTGCTGGAAATAGGGCTGACCCCTAACCGCGCTGATTGTCTGAGTGTTTTGGGAATTGCGCGTGAGGCGGCGGCCATCATACATAAGAAGGTTCGTTATCCCAGAATAAATATTTCAGAAAAGGGCGAAGACATCCACCAGGCAGTATCAGTGGAGGTCCGGGCCGTTGATCTATGCCCCCGCTATGCCGGCCGGATCATAAGGGGTGTGACGGTCGCCGGGTCGCCTCTCTGGCTCCGTAAGCGCCTCCTGGCGGTAGGTATCCGCCCGGTCAATAACATAGTCGATGTTACCAATTACGTGCTCATGGAATATGGCCAGCCCTTACATGCCTTTGATCTGGAACGCCTGGCCGGAAGGCGTATTATAGTCGATCAAGCCCGAAATGATGAGACATTCACCACCCTGGATGGGGTGGTAAGGACTCTTTCCGAAAATATGCTCATGATTGCGGATGGGGAGAAAAACGTCGCCCTGGCCGGAATTATGGGGGGTATAAATTCTGAAATAACCCCGGAAACCCGGTCAGTTTTTATTGAGAGCGCCTATTTTGACCCTATTTCTGTCCGCCGCACCAGCCGCCGGCTAAATTTGAGCACCGAATCTTCATACCGCTTTGAACGGGGCATAGATATGGAGGGAGTGGGGGCAGCCCTGGATCGCGCTGTCTCTCTCATGGCAAAAGCGGGCGGGGAAAAAATTCTAAAAGGCCGTATCGATGTCTATTCCAGGCCGGAGGAAAGAAAACCTATCCCCATACGTGTAGGTCAGGTTAACCGCCTTTTGGGGAGCGACCTGAAAAAAGGCGAGATACGCCGGTTACTGGAGAGCATCGGCATCAAAATACGCGAGGCAGGAAAAGACACCCTTCTGGCGACATCCCCATCTTTCCGTGGCGACCTCAGCCGGGAAGTCGATTTCATAGAGGAAGTGGCGCGCCTTAATGGTTACGAAAAAATACCGGTAAAACTCCCCGTTGTTTCGTTGACGACCCCGGCCCGGATAAAGAGTCATACCGTTGCCAATATCTGCCATTCTGTCCTCAACGGCCTCGGATTTTACGAGGTGATTAACTACAGCTTTATGGATGAGCGGGCGACGAGGCTCTTGAAAATCTCCGGGACAGACGAGCGAAATAGACACGTACACCTTTTAAACCCGTTGACCGAAGAACAGTCGGTGCTAAGGACTTCTCTTCTCCCCAATCTCCTTTCTACCGTATGCAGTAACCTTAACAAGTGGAATAGCAACCTGCGCCTCTTTGAGATAGGCAAAATTTTTATTGACCAAGGGGAAGGCCGGCAGCCAGTAGAAAAGACCTATTTAGCCGGTATGTGTACCGGTCTGCGCTATCCGGAGGGGGTGCATTTTCCCGGGGATGGAGTCGATTTTTTTGATATAACAGGCGGTATGGAGGCCGTTTTTCAGGCCCTGGGCATCTCCGGTTATAGGCTGGACCAGGCGGTGGAATCTGCCCCTTATCTCAGGAGAGAGGCGTCTGCCCGTATCGTACTTGGCCCAAAGACGCTGGGTTTTGTGGGTGAGATGGATCCCTCTGTCTGTGAAGGCTTTGACGTAAAAGAAAAGGTATTTATGTTTGAGTTATCATTTGACGATTTAGTCGAAGCCTATAAAGGCCTAAAGGTCTTTAAGCCGCTCCCCCGCTATCCTGCTGTGATGCGGGATATGGCTATTATCGTTCCCGAAGATGTTCCTGCCGGCCGGATTTTGCGCGTGATTAATGAGCAGGGTGGGAATATAATGGAAAATGTTTTTATATTTGATGTCTATCAGGGCAGGCAAATTGAGCGAGGATATAAGAGCCTGGCCTTGCGGGTGATTTACCGTTCTTCAGAGAAGACACTGGAGGATGAAGAAGTAAATGCTGTCCACCAACAAATAGTAAGTGATATATTATCCAGGTTTAATGGAAGATTAAGGGAACAAAAAATAACGGAGTTGCAGGAAGGGCTAAAATGACACTGACCAAAAAAGACATTGTAGAGCATATTCATAACAAGATCGGCTTCCCCCGACAGGCGACTACTGAGCTGGTTACATCAATATTTGATGCCTTTAAAGAGGAGCTGTTAAAGGGAGATAGTGTCAAGATTGCGAATTTTGGCATCTTGAAGGTTCGGGCGAAAAGAGCAAGGCCGGGACGGAACATGCGTACCGGAGAAACAGTAGAGATATCACCCCGATCTGTAGTTACCTTCAAGGCCAGTAGAAAGCTGCGAGACGCCCTTAATAAGAAATTATGAGTCATCGCTGAATAATCCATGAACTAATCCATGAATAACTCTATCCCGGACAAACGTTACTTTAAGATCGGCGAGGTTAGTCAGATTGCGGGGGTAGAACCGCATGTGCTTCGCTACTGGGAGTCAGAGTTTAGTGAAATCAAGCCATATCGCCCGCCCTCCGGCCAGAGACTCTACAGGAAGTCAGATTTAGAATTGGTAATGGAGATAAAGAGGCTGCTCTATGAAGAAGGCTTTACCATAGCCGGGGCGCGCAAGGCCCTGGCCCAGGGCAAGGGGGGCCAACTGGAGATAGGTTTTCTTGATAGTGAAGATAGTAAGACCAGAGCCTTGCTGACAGAGTTAAAAAAAGAGCTGTTATATCTGCAGCGGATGTTTTGTAAGTAACGGGGGTAGATATAACTTGTGTCCATCCGAAAACTCGAAAATTCCGAATGAGCTGTCAGCACTCAGCTATCAACGTTCAGCCTAACATATTGTTTATCTTGGTTTTAGTTGAGATTGGTACATTTATAATTTTCTATGATCGCCCGTAACTGTATATGTGTTTTAGTCCTGGTTCTACTTATAGGGGGCGCAGCCTGTACAACTGTCCCTGAACGTAGAGACAGCGCTTCTTCGGGGATTGCCGTTTCAGTGGAAAGCGGGCAAGAGAAATCTGTGGCAGGTGAAGGGGAGCAATCCCTGGAGGATATATCTAGTATCAACAAAAAAACGGAAGAAGAATCGGAACAATCTACCGGGGTTATAGACAGGGTAAAGTCTTTTTTTCTTAAGCTGAACGTGCCGTTTTAATTAGTTTCCATCCGGAAAGCTTGGCTTTCCGGATGGTGCGGTCAGCACTCAGCCATCGGCTCTCAGCTAAAACCAAGCTAAACAATATGTTAGGCTGAACGCTGATAGCTGAGTGCTAAGTGCTATGAAAGGGGTGACAACTTGCAACAAAAGGCAATCTATTTAGTTGCGGTTTCGGTTTTATCTTGTATTTATCTCCTATTCTGTTTGCCATTTTTAAGCCTGGCCGGTGAGCCGATTCGTATCGGTGTCTATCTTCCCATGACCGGTCCGGTGGCGGCCTTTGGTCAAATGGAGTGGGCTGGCATCCAGGCAGCTCATCAAATGCATCCTACAGTTCTGGGCCGCCAGGTAGAACTCGTTTTAGTGGATGAAAAAAGCGACCGGATAGAGGCGGCCAATGCCGTAAGCCGGCTTCTCAGGAAAGAAAAAGTCAAGGCCATTATTGGCTCGGCCACCAGTTCAAATACTATGGCCGGAGCCGCCCTGAGCGAGAAGGCTAAAATTCCGATGGTCAGCCCGACGGCTACACTGCCGCTGGTGACCCAGAATAAGAAGTATGTGTTTCGTGTCTGCTTTATTGACTCTTTTCAGGGTGAGGCGGCAGCCATGTTTGCCTACCGGAATCTTAAGGCCCGGAGGGTGGCTGTAATCGTGGATCGGGCCCAGGATTACTGTGTTGGACTGGCCAGTTATTTCAAAAAGGCCTTTACTCGTCTGGGTGGCAAGGTAGTATCGATAACTTATTGCCAGACCGGAGACCAGGATTTTTCGGCTCAACTGACAAGTATCCCGGCGTCACAATCAGGTCTCCTTTATTTACCTAATTATTATGCTGAGGACGCCCTTATTGCCCGCCAGGCGCAGGAACTCGGCCTCAACATACCCATATTATCCGCAGATGGGGCACAGGCCCCGGAGTTGATAAAAATAGGCGGAAAGGCCGTAGAAGGGCTTTATCTCCTGGCCCATTTTGCACCGGAAGGGGCCGCGACACCCCTGGCCAAAGAATTTATGAAGTTCTTCAAAAAAACCAGGCACGAGGAGACGAGCGGATTCCACGCACTGGGCGCCGATGCCTACTTTGTCCTTCTGGATGCTATAAAAAGGGCTGGCCGCACCGATGGCGACGCCATCCGGACCGCTCTGGCCTCAACCAGGGGATTTGGCGGTGTATCGGGGGTAATAAAAATTGGGCCGGACGGCAATGCAGTAAAAAGTGCGGTTATCTTGCAGGTGAGCGGCGGACAATTCAGATATCTTACGATGGTTAAGCCCTGGTAAGCGCATCAATTACTCACATGGACCTTCCTTTATTTCTACAGCAGCTGTTAAATGGCATCTCCCTGGGAAGCCTATACGCCCTTATAGCCATAGGTTATACCATGGTTTATGGGATAATCCGCCTTATTAATTTTGCCCATGGCGATATCCTCATGGTATCCACGTACTTTGCCTATTTCGGCATATCCGTCTATGCCCTCCCCTGGTGGCTTTCGGTTGTTGTAGCCATCTTGCTTACGGCGTTATTAGGCATCCTTATTGACCTTGGGGCCTACCGGCCAGTGCGCCATGCGCCCCGCATCTCGGCTTTAATTACCGCTATCGGTGTCTCCTTTCTTCTCGAAAACCTGGGGCTTGTGGTTTTTGGCGGCCGGCCCAGGGCCTTTTACCGCCCGGATTTTCTGAATAAGACCTATGAGTTGGTTGGAGTGCATATCTTTAGTCTCAGTATATGGGTGCCGGTAGTCACCGCCCTCCTTCTGGCGCTGGTTTTTTTACTACTCTATAGAACCAGGGTGGGGGCGGCCATGCGTGCTGTGGCCAAAGACATGGAGATGGTTCAGCTCATGGGCATTGACGTAAATCGCGTTATCAGCCTGACTTTTGCCGTGGGTTCGGCCCTGGCTGCGGCAGGAGGAATCATGTGGGCCATGAAATATCCCCAGATAAATCCGCTCATGGGCATTATTCCCGGACTTAAGGCCTTTGTGGCCGCAGTTATCGGGGGTATAGGAAATATCCACGGGGCGGTCTTGGGCGGATTATTATTAGGAATAACGGAGATCCTTCTGGTGGCTTTTTTGCCGTCTCTGGCCGGGTATCGGGATGCGTTTGCCTTTATTCTTTTGATACTCATTTTACTCTTTAAACCTACTGGTCTGGCAGGAAAGGATACGATAGGTTAGAAGCCATGTCCGACCAACATCGGCGGGAATGGATATACAAACTGTGTACCTATGGCGCGCTGGCAGGCCTGTTTGCTTTTTTACTTCAGGTTCAAAACCAGGCCGATGAGTATCAGATCCGCATCTTAAATGTCTCTGCCATCTTTGTAACATTAGCAGTCAGCTATAATCTTATAAATGGGGTGGCCGGTCAGTTTTCTTTAGGACCGAATGCCTTTATGGCTGTGGGCGCCTATACTACGGCCCTTTTGACTATCAGCCCGGCTGAAAAGGAACTGTCTTTTATCATCGAACCCATTATATGGCCGATTTCTGTCCTGCATCTGCCCTTCCTGCCTTCCCTCTTGATAGGCGGCGTTTTTGCTGCTCTCCTGGGATTTGTTATGGCCTTTCCGGTATTCAGGGTGCGCGGAGACTATCTGGCTATAGTTACTCTGGGCTTTGGTGAGGTGGTCAGAGTAGTAGCCAATAATGCCCAGAGTATAACCAACGGCCCCCTTGGACTTAAGGGCCTGCCCGAATATACGAATTTGTGGTGGTCCTGTGGGGTAGCTGTCTTCACTGTTTTTTGTGTCACCCGCCTGGTCAAAAGCAGCTTTGGACGGGCTATGCAGGCTATTCGGGAGGATGAAGTGGCCGCCGCGGCTATGGGGATCAATGTATTCCGGCACAAGATGCTGGCCTTTGTAGTTCACGCCTTTTTCGCCGGTATGGCCGGTGGACTTATGGCCCATCTGATCACCACCATTTCTCCAACCCTTTTTAGTTTTTTTCTGACGTTTAATCTCCTGGTCATAATCGTCATCGGCGGGCTGGGAAGTATGACCGGTTCTATTATCGCGGCTGTAATTATTACCTATGCCGGAGAATGGCTCAGGGCCGTAGAAGAACCAATGGCTATCGGGCCCCTTAATATCCCGGGCATACCGGGAATGCGTATGGTTGTTTTTTCTATAATGCTTATCCTGGTTATGATCTTTGCCCGGCAGGGACTCATGGGCCGCCGTGAGTTCTCCTGGGAATGGTTCTGCGGGTTTTTAAAGATAGGGAAAAGAAGAGGGTAAGAGCGCGTGTCCTTCTTTAAGGCCGAACATCTGACCATGAAATTTGGGGGACTTGTGGCCGTTAGCGATTTTTCCCTAACGGCGAAAGAAGGGGATCTAATCGGTCTTATCGGCCCGAACGGCGCCGGAAAAACTACGGCTTTTAACATGATTACGGGGCGCCTGTTACCTACTGAAGGGAAAATTTATCTCAGGGGTAAAGACATAACCGGGACGCAAAGCCATATCATAAACGCCGGAGGCATTGCCCGCACCTTCCAGAATATTCGTCTTTTTAATGACCTAACCGTCCTGGAAAATACAATGATCGGTTACCATGGACGTCTTCGTTCCAGTCTCTGGGAAGCGATTTTTCGTCTGCCGCGCTACAAGTCTGAAGAAAAGAAGATGCTGAGTATGGCCGGAGAACTCCTGGCCGAAGTCAATCTCGATAATGTGGCCGCTGAGAAGGCCGGGACATTGGCCTATGGACAGCAACGCAAGCTGGAGATAGCCCGGGCCTTGGCTACTAATCCCGGACTGCTCCTTTTAGATGAGCCGGTAGCCGGGATGAACCCACGGGAAACAGGTGATATGATGGACTTTATAAACTCCATCCGCGAAGCTTACGGCCTGGCTATTATCCTTATCGAGCACGATATGCGTTTTGTGATGGGCTTATGTGAGCATCTCATCGTCCTCGATCATGGAGTGACCATCGCCACAGGGACTCCCGCAGAGATACAAAATAATCCCCAGGTCATAGAGGCCTACCTAGGAGAACCGGAAGGTGCTTGAGGTCGGTGATATTCATGTAAGCTATGGCGGCATCCAGGCCCTCAAGGGTATAAGTTTCAGGGTTAAGGCCGGCCGGATAGTTACCCTTATCGGGGCCAACGGCGCAGGCAAAAGCAGTATTTTGAAGACTATTTGTGGCCTGGTTAAGCCTCAGAAAGGATCCATCCGGTTTGAGGGAAGGGAGATTAAGGGCCTTGCCCCGCACTGGGTCTCCAGGTGTGGTATCACCCTGGTGCCGGAGGGACGGAGGGTCTTTGCCAATCTCAGCATCTCGGAGAATCTGAAGCTGGGGGCCTATTTCCGCCGGGACCGGGAGGGAGTAGAAGAAGATATGGAATGGATTTTTTCTGCCTTCCCCCGGTTGAAGGAACGCCTGTATCAACAGGCCGGGACGCTTTCCGGGGGCGAGCAACAGATGCTGGCCCTGGGTCGCGCTCTGATGGGCAGACCGAGACTTCTTATGTTGGATGAACCGTCTCTGGGGCTTTCTCCGCGACTGGTGAGTGAGGTATTCGCGGTTATGCGGCAAATCCATGCGCGTGGGACAACCATCCTCCTGGTGGAACAAAATGCCAATGCCGCCTTACGCCTGGCCCATCATGCCTATGTCCTGGAGACCGGCCGGATCGTAATGGAAGGAAGCGGAGAGAAACTTTTGGCCGATCCCGGTGTTCAAGAGGCATATCTGGGTAAGATTACATTAATGTAGGCCGGTTATCCATTCTTTAAGTTATGTATAGCGCAGGTAAATCAGCTCCTCTGGCTGACCGCATGCGACCCCGGACTATAGACGAGGTCATTGGGCAGAGGCATGTGCTTGCAGAGGGGAAATTAATCCCCCGCCTGCTCAGGGCCAAAGAGATACCTTCTCTTATTTTCTGGGGGCCGCCCGGATCCGGCAAGACCACCCTGGCCTATATCCTGGCCCGGGCCGTCGAGGCCTATTTTGTCAGCTTTTCGGCTGTACTGTCCGGGGTAAAGGACATCAGGGCGGTAGTGGCTGAGGCCGAGTCCCAAAGAAAAGCCGGCGGGAGAAAGACCATCCTCTTTGTCGATGAGATTCACCGGTTCAACAAGGCCCAACAGGATGCCTTCCTGCCGCACGTAGAGAGCGGATTAATCACACTCATCGGGGCTACCACGGAAAATCCCTCTTTTGAGATAATAAACCCGCTTTTGTCCCGTTCCCGGTTAATTGTTTTAAAAACACTTACTGAAGACGATCTTAAAGAAGTGCTTAAACAGGCCCTTACGGATAAAGAAAGGGGCCTGGGAGATATTTGTGTTAATTTATCCGGAGAGGCCCTTGAGCTCATCATCTCCGCCGCCCAGGGCGATGCCCGCTTTGCCCTAAACAGCCTGGAGGTAGCTGTCTTGCTGGCCTCGCCGGATGAGAAAGGGGTTCGCCATATCGATCTTAAGCTGGCGGAAGAGGCGGTACAGAAAAAAGCGCTCGCTTATGACAAGGACGGGGAAGAACATTACAATATCATCTCCGCCTTCCACAAAAGCCTCCGGGGAAGCGACCCGGATGCCGCCCTCTACTGGCTGCTCAGGATGCTGGCCGCCGGAGAAGAGCCGCTGTACATAGCCCGCCGGATGATAAGATTTGCATCCGAAGATGTGGGTAACGCCGATCCCCAGGCCCTGCAGGTAGCCATGGCCGCCTTGCAGGCCTACCAGGCCCTGGGCAGCCCGGAAGGAGAACTGGTCCTGGCCCAGGCCGCTCTATATTTAGCCACGGCTCCGAAGAGCAATGCCGTATATATAGCCTTTCTGGAAGGGCAAAAGGACGTGTCCAGAACCGGAAGCCTGCCTGTCCCCCTACATATCCGTAATGCCCCGACCGGACTGATGAAGGATCTGGGGTACGGACGCGGCTATAAGTATGCCCATGACTTTCCCGAGGCCCTGGTAGCACAAGAACACCTGCCGCCGGAAATAAGAGGGCGTATTTATTACCGTCCGACTAAGCGAGGTATGGAGAAGATTATCGGTGAGCGCTTAAAAAAGTGGCGCGAATATCTGGCCTCATTTCAGCCCGATAGTAGAGGTGGCAAAACATAAGCTTAAAGGGAGATAGGGGTGACAATTCATATCCCATAAAAATTACGTAATTACATAAAGTTCCAACTGGAAGTAAATTTTCTCTCTTTTAACTCTTGACAAAGTTTTCTGGCTATAGTAATGAGACTTTCAGTAAATGAAGTACAGTTCATTCTTTATTCGAGATAACATCTAAAAGCTAAAAGATAAAAAGGAGGAGTATAAATGGCAACGGTTGATCACAAAGGAAAAACCTACGAGGTAGATGAAGACGGTTTCTTGGCCGCGGGGCTCAGTGCATGGGATGAAAACTGGGTAGATTATGTAAAGGACGTAGAAGGTATCCCTGTGGTAGGCGATGAACATTGGAAGTGTGTCAATTTCTTGCAGGACTATTACAAGAAAAACGGCATTGCCCCAATGGTAAGGATATTTTCTAAGGTAACGGGCTATCCACTTAAGAAGATCTATGAGCTTTTCCCCTCCGGACCGGGTAAGGGAGCCTGTAAGATGGCTGGCCTTCCGAAGCCGACCGGCTGCGTATAACCACCGTTATCTTCTGTAGGAAAGAGAGACAAAAAAGGCATACGTCTGCCGGAAAGCGGGCTTATGCCTTTTTTTGTTGTGGAGACGCTGTTAGATCAGGGACTCAGGTGTCTTTTAATAAAATCCTGATGGACTTTGTTGATTAATGGTATGTACTTATCAGGTCTAATCTGAGACCCCTTTAGCCCGCCCCGAAGGTTTATCTCAGATAAGTATAGCGCGTTGTCGTTTATTAGCATAAGGTCGATATGGGCATATGGAAAATGCGACTTTCTCATTACTCTGAGGCAAAAAGCCCGTTCTTTTTTACTTAAGGTGTAGGGGCGACTTTCTCCTCCAAAGTAGAGGTTGTGGCGGAAATTGTATGGGTTGATCCTCTCATAGGCCTCCACATAATCACCGATAATTATTACCCTTATGTCTCTGACATTTTTAACAAACGGCTGGACAACAAAGGGAAATTCCATCAGGCCTAATGACGCATGATTGTAAACCGCCTCAATAGACGGCCAGACGTTAATGCCCAGGCCGCAGTTGAGTCGATCTTGTTTGGTAACCACCTCCTTAATTTTATGGGCATTATAGTTGGTAATCTGCTCAATTAAATCTCGTTTATCCCTGGCTACAAAGGTATGCCCTACCATAAAGTTGCCCAAGATATAGACTTGTGCGGCCTTTGAACGGCTGGTAGCCTGAGCGAGGGCCGGCGGGAACAACTTGATCCCATTTTCAACCATATGGAGAAATTTTGCCTCCTCATTTTTTTTAAGATTGAGGAGTCCAACCACTATATCGCCCCTAGTTAAGGTATAATATTTCTCGGAGAAGGTTTTCATGTCGGTGATAACCGTTCGGGGGCGCATTCCTGTCTTTCTCGCTTTGTGAACAAGGATTAAAGAATAATGGTCTCGTAAAAAGCCTGAAAAGGCTGTTTTCTGTCACCGCTGAGTACACAGAGCCCGCAGAGAAAAAATATAAACTATTCAATAGGTTATCTCAGCGTTCTCAGTGACTTCTGCGGTAAAAGTTTACTTTTTATGAAGCCATTAAAAGAGCATTTCCAGAAAATGCTTGTGAAATTGGGTTAAATCCTCATCACATTCGCCACAATAGAATTTAATCTCACCAAATACCTGTGAATCATCACTTATGGGCGTAAAACTACCGTCCTCATTTTGTGTGTAGCGTGTGGTAAGGATCACTCCTTCGGCAACCTCATAGAAATCTGTATCATTGCCACAAGTAGGACATACTATTCTTATTTTAGTTGAAAGTTTTATTGCGGCTTTTTTAGTACTGGTTCGCATTGGTCAAGACCTGTCAGTATAATTTTCCCAAGCAATATACTTTAACTTATCTAAAAAACAAACCTTATTTAAAAAGAAGCCCCTGTTCTTTCTCCGCTATAGCGCCTTGAACCTTAATAGGAATGAACCGACGCATAATTACCGGATGAAGCGCTGTCCATAGGTTATTTTGCTCATTTTGCCGGTCGCTGATAGCTGAAGGCTTATTCTACAAAATACTCCAGCGTCTTACCAGATAGGGTTTGGCCTCTTCAAAGACCATGCTCTCGCTTTCGATCTGCTCTTCTGCCTCCTGAATGGACATCTGCCCGGCCTTTTTAACAAAAGACAGCGTCTTGCCGAAGTAAAGGGGCATAAGCGCCTCTAATAACGTGCTTCGGTCGATCTTCGCCTTGTGATACGCAACCGCAAAATCAAAAAGGATCAAGGCCCAGACCAGAGGAGGGACGTTAAATAAACCCGGAGACAGCCCTTTTATTTCGACCAGTTTCTTATAAGTTTCTCTTTGCAGGACCTGTTCCCATACACTGGAGTAATTTGTAAAACCGTCCAGAAATTTCTGATAGAGATTATCCTCGTTCACCTCCAACGGTGGAGGTTCCTCTATGTCCCCCAAGCCGAAACCAAAGATAGACGTAGGCTTACTCCACTTAACGTGGGACCAGTAATTAGAAAACTGACCCATCATGGCAAAGATAGTCCCGATGACCTGCTTAAACATAGGCCCCAACTGTGCCCCGGGATCTTTTGCCCGGTGTATCTTCGGCCGTCCCATAAAAGACTGACAAATCGGCATCTTTTGCATCATGGCTATGGTGGTCATCCAGATATCGATGCCAAATTGCGAGACATCCTCGCTCCACAGCGGCAGGTTAAGATAACATGGCAATAGCCGTCCGGAAAAACCAAAATCGCCGCCGATAGGTTGACGCACCCGCCGGCCGTAAAGCATACGGCTAAAGGGGTAAGCAATATTGTTCGTTATGGTGCTGTTATATTTATGCCTTACGTAAAGTGGGGCCACATATCCAAAGCCGCTGAAAATCGGCTCCCCGAGCATCTTTATCCATTTCGGCGTAATACTCTTAAGGTCGGCATCAACCATAATAATGGCCCTGGCCCCAAGCCTTCGGGCCATGATAAAGAGATTTCTTATGTTATTTCCTTTGCCGGTGACACCTGGAGGGGTAGAAAGGTAGATTTTCGGTGTAGCGGTCTTTACGCCTAAGAATACCTCTTTTGTGTTGTCCGTGGAACAGGCGTCGCAATTTATAATGGCCGCTTGTTTAGTCTTAAAATAGGCATGCAATCCTTCGTCGGCCATAGCCGTAGGCAGGGCAATACCTTCGGCCTCGTTATATGAAGGAATCCCTACTACTATTTCAGCCTTTTTAAGGTCATCCGGATTCTCCAGCCCCAAAAAAGTCAAGGGCTCTGGTATCTTTTCTTTCGTCATAGCAACAATCCAGTCCTAATGTCTTTAACTTATAACATGAAAAAAACAAAACAGGCAATAACATGCCTGTTAGTGTATAAAAATCAATATATCAAGACCGTTACCGGGCAGTAACCAAGGCCCATATTTTAAGTCCTTTCTAAAGTATGCCGATAAGAATAATCGGGTAGAAAGGTTTTCTAAAAAGGAGGTGTATGTCGATGTTGAATGCTGCATATCCGGCCTTATCTGCCTTTCAAGCACTGGGACAGAAGCTTGGGGTCACGGCTAATAATGTCGCCAATGTGAACACAAATGGGTTTAAAAAAAGTCGGGCAGTTCTCCAGGAAGCCGATCCGTCCGGCGTTACCGTATCGATAAACAAGATTAATACGCCCGGCGTTCCCTTGCCGGCTGAAGATGGGACTGCTGAAACTCAGGAATCATCCAATGTAGCCCTGGAGGAAGAGATGACCGGTCTTATGACCGTACAACGGGCCTACACCGCTAATCTCAAGGCTATAAGGGCTGAAGATGAGCTCCTGGGAAAGCTATTCGATGTGTTAGCCTGACCGCTTCCGGCGATAAATTAAGCTCCTCGCCATCATGCATGCCTGACCGGAAGGTCTATAATAAACATAGCGCCCTTCCCCGCTTCATTTTCGATTCTTATTGTTCCACCGTGTCCCTCAACGATATTTTTCACTATAGCCAGTCCAAGACCGCTTCCCTTGTGCTTTGTGGTGAAGAACGGCTCAAATACCCTGGATATATCCTCCGGCGAAATCCCTGTCCCTGTATCTCTTACTGATATTTCCAGGCGCTCCGGCTTACCGGCGACGGTTAAGCCAACCATCAAATCTCCGCCGTCCGGCATGGCCTGAATGGCATTGACAAATATGTTTAAGAGCACCCGGTAAAGAAGGTCTGGATCGCCATCAATAATGACCTCGCCAGATGCAAGATTTTTCTCCACACGAATACCGCTTTTGTTCAATTCCGGATCAAGAAAATTAAGATTTTTTTCTATAATCTCTATTACATTACATCTGACAAAATGCGGGATCTGGGGGCGGGCAAAATCCAGAAATTCGGTTACAATGCGGTTTAAGCGATTGGACTCAGCCACAACTATTGATGCCAGGCGATTCTGGGGGTCAAAGGCCTTAACCTTATTTTCCAGTATTTCTGCCGTGCTCCGGATAATTCCCAGGGGGCTCTTTATCT
The DNA here is from genome assembly GCA_031082315.1 of Thermodesulfobacteriota bacterium. Classification (NCBI taxonomy): domain Bacteria; kingdom Pseudomonadati; phylum Thermodesulfobacteriota; species Thermodesulfobacteriota bacterium. The sequence goes on along the minus strand of JAVHLC010000003.1, from coordinate 185,658 downwards.
CATGGGATACAGCCGCCACCATCTTTCCTAAACTGGCCAGTTTTTCGGCCTGATGGAGCTGTTCTTCCAGCTTGCGCTGCTCAAGGACTCGTTTGTAGATAATCCGGTCGGCCCGGGCCACAATAAGTCTCAAGACCACGAAAAGGATCATCATAATAGCCGTAGAGGTTATAACCACCATAATCAGAAATCTTTGAATGGTCTCATAATCCAGGGAAAGGTCCTGGGTTATCTCAAAGACACCCATTATCGGCCCCGTCTTCCAGGTAAGGACTTTTTCATGCCGAAATGGTATATATGTCTTTAATTTTTTCTCTCCGCCGCCGCCTCCGGCCCAGAAGAACCAGCTACTTCCCCGGGAAACGAGATGTGAAGAATGCTGCCCGCGCAAGGCGAGCTTATACTCCATCCCCCCCAGGTTCCTTTTGCCTACCATGGATGGATCGGTGCTGTACACGATAATGTTTTCGCCGGCGTCATAGATATTAACGCTGTCAATGCGAAAACTGTGGATAGTATTGCGCACCACCCTATCTATAAGGGAAAACTGCTCCGGATCACGCAGACTTATCGAACCATAGGCGATAGCGGTAGGGACCACAAATTGCAGATATACCTGGTGATTCAGATTCTCAGCGAGCAGCAGGGCATACTCCTCGCTCTTCTTGAGCAAGACCGTACGTGCCCGGTCGGATATTATGTAGGTAAGGGCGAAAGTAAAAATAAAGATGACCGCCAAGCTGCTGAATGAAAAAAATTTGACTAATTTAAAGGGCCTGACGGATTCCAACTTTTCCGGTGTCAGAGGCAAGGTTGCTCCTATATTATATATTTTTCGCTCTTCTCTGGCCTTTCGGCGAATTCTTTGGCCTTGTGCTCAAATCCCTTTCGGCCCATAAGGCCATAGGCAAATTGTTTTCCCTCTTCCACTCCAGGCTGATCCAGGGGATTGATATGGCATAACCCGCCGGCAAAAACCGTCTGTACCTCTAACATGAATAAAAGCTGGCCCAAGGTGAAGGCGTTCACCTCCGGGACAATTATACTTAGATTGGGACGCTTATTGCGCGTCAAGGCCAGTTCCGTGGTCTTCTGTTCCACAGCAATCAATTCATTCAAGGAATGCCCTCCCAGATAACTTACCCCCTCCATATCAGCAAAAGATCTGGGGAGAAGTATTCTTTTACGTAACCTTTCTACCACTAAAAAGGTAATAAGCTTGTTGTTTGGGCCCTCCATGTAAAGCTGTAACTGCGAATGCTGGTCAGTAGCCCCAAGGGCCCTGACCGGGGTCTGACCGGTAGAAACAATATTGCCATCCAGGTCTGTCCTCTTCCCCAGACTTTCTGCCCATAGCTGCCTGAACCAGTCCGCTACTCCATAAAGGGCATCGGCATACGGCATCATGACCGCAATGGGCTTACCCTTTTTAGTATCCGCCAGGTAATACAGTACAGCATTCAGATAGGCCGGATTTTTCCACAGATTCGAAATGCGGCACCGCCCGTCCATATCCCGGGCACCGGCCAGGAGCATAGAGATATCAATGCCAGCAACCGCAGCGGGCAGAAGTCCCACCGGAGTGAGGACCGAAAAACGGCCGCCAACCCCGGCCGGCACGGGAAAGGTCAGGTAATTTTCCCTTTCGGCGATCTCCCTCAGCCTGCCCTTCTCAGGGTCTGTGGTTACCACGATGTGTGAGCGATGCCCTTCCTTTCCCAATTTTTTAATCAATCTGTCCCGCACATAAATAAACTGGCTCATGGTCTCGGCCGTACCGCCGGATTTGCTTATGACATTAAAGACCGTTTCGCTCGGGCCCAGGATATCTAGAAGCGCCTGGAATCCATCCGGGTCAATATTATCGGCAAAGAAAAGACGTGGCCGGTGCTTGCGTTCGGCATCAGATAACAGGTTATAATGAGGATGATTCAGGGCTCGCTGCAGGGCTATTCCACCCAGGGCTGATCCGCCTATACCAAGCACTACAAAGTTGCGGCAGGCCCGGCCAATCTTACGCCCGGCTGTAACAAGACGGGCGGCCTCTTTTTCTTCATAAGGAAGATCGTAAAAGGCCAGCGCCCCCTGACTCCTCTTCTTTAAAAGCTGGTTATGGACGGTCTTGGCCTTGGGTTCAAGCTCCCTTATCTCTTTATTGCTTACGCCGTTATCCCCGCCCACGAACTCGGCCATGTCATAGTTAAAATCTACCCGAATCCGTTGAGCTGACACCCATTTTTTATCTTCCCATTTCTTCATCAAGACCTCCTTCTCCGGTATCAAATATTGTCGAAAGATTAACCATAGAGATAATGGCTCGTATCCGTTCACCGTTGTCAGTAAGAACCTGAAAAGCTTTTTTCGGTGAACAGTCAATGGTAATCGTATTTTCCGCAACCATCACCCATTAAAAAACGTGAAAAACTCCGCATGGTAAACGATGAAGGTATTTTCCGTTATTCGGCCACCGTTGTCCGTGAAAAGCACGAAAACACCTTTTTCGGTGAACGGTGAACGGTTACAATGGCTCTTAGTTACTATGAGCTAACAACCCTCATCTTTTATACATAACATCAGATGGAAGGCAAGAAAAAAACCCTGAAGAATGGCGGGATTTGAGAAACATTAGGAGCGGTTCTGTTTCTTACTGCCCAGAAGGATGGTAACCGGGCCATCGTTTACTAACGAGACCTCCATCCTGGCCTGAAATTCTCCCGTAGCTACCGGTACACACAGCCGGCGCACTTCAGTGACGAAAAGCTCATATAGCTGCCGGGCCAGGGCAGGCGGTGCGGCCTGATCGAAGGATGGCCTTTTCCCTTTACGGCAGTCTCCAAGGAGGGTAAACTGGGACACGATAAGGCATCCACCACCCACATCCAGGAGGGAAAGGTTAAATTTGTCGGACCCATCGGCGAATATGCGTAAAGATACTATTTTTGACGCCATATAAGCGGCATCAGACGGAGTATCGTCCTTTTCTACTCCCAGAAATATCAAGAGTCCAGGCCCTATCTCTCCTGCCTTTTTTCCATCAACAGTAACACGGGCTTCTTTAACCCGCTGCAGTACGGCGCGCATTCTTCCTCCAAATTGACGCTACCCTAACCTTCACCATCAGAGGGAGAAATCTTTTAGAATTGAGAGGTCTATTCGGTGGAGTTTCCTCACATTTTTATGGAAGCCATTGTTCCTGAGCGTAACTTGCTGGAGCAGCGGGGCACCCTTCGAGGGCGAGCAGGAAGGGGAAAGCCAGCCCGTTAGAGGCTGGAAGGGGCAAGCATTCCTCGCCTGCGAACCCCGAAAGGGTCACTCGCGCAAGCCGTGAAGCGAAGGAATGATGGCTTCCATTTTTCTACCTGTTTTCTATTGACAAAATCTAACCCATCGATTATAAAGCGTCGTTTTGTAAAAAACGATTTTGTAAAATCTTTGTAAAGGGGGTGATTCCCATGGACTGTACAACGTTAAAACCAGGGATTAGCTGCGTCTTTATGAGCAAAAAAGGTTGTTCTTTTAACGGTGGAGCCTGTCATCAGGTTATTGATAAGTGTGAGGGTTGCAACCGTATCATAGAATTTCCCACAGGTAAATACTGCAGCAGCTATCCTGATCCCGCCTCAAAGTGGAAAAAGGGCAACTGTAACCTGGCCACCCATCTCAAGACAGAGGCGCCCAAAGCTGCCGCTAAAATCAACCCGCTTAAGGCTTCCAAGCGAGGCGCTGCCGGCCGCTAATGTTAATCCGGCCGCGGGCCCTATTTATGCAACCTTGGCTCATAGAGAGCAGCACGCCTGTGTTGCTCTCGCCAAAGGTTATTGTATCCGGTGTTCCTCTCTTGATTAACTCGCAAAAAGTAAAATTTTACCGCAGAGAACGCTGAGATAACATATTGAATGATTTACAGTTTTTTTCTGCGGACTCTGCGTGCTCAGCGGTGAAAAAGCTTTGTTACGAAGCCGTCTCTTTTAAATTGAAGCTCCCCGCAGCAAGCTGCGAGGAATCTCCGTATGCAAGGTAAAATGCATCGTATTCGCTCGCTAACCCCGTTGCAAGCAGCGGGGAATGCGCTCGCTATGCATGTTCAGGACAGTCTCTTTAGCGCCTCTTTAAATCGATCCATACCTTTAGCGATATTTTCCATAGACGTGGCAAAGGAAAATCTGATGTACCGGTCATCACCGAAGGCTACCCCCGGAACAACGGCTAAACGGGCCTCCTCCAGCAGGTAATCACAGAGGGCCATTGAATTTGTTATCTTCCGCCCCTTATACCCACGGGAGTAATACGCAGAGACGTTTGGAAAGGCATAAAATGCCCCTTGTGGTTTGACACACGTTACACCCGGTATGGCTTTAAGTCGCTTAACGATATAGTCCCTGCGTTCTTTGAAGACAGATACCATCTTGGTAATGAAAGAATCCGGGCCGTTCAGGGCGGCGACCGCGGCCTTTTGGGATATGGAGGTAGGATTGGAAGTGCTCTGACTCTGGATGTTGGTTACGGCCGAGATTATATCGGCAGGCCCGGCCAGATAACCAATCCGCCAGCCGGTCATGGCATAGGTCTTGGATACGCCATTTAGAATGAATACCTTCTCCCTAAGTTTGGGATTGAGGGAGAGCAGATTACCCGGCTTTTTTCCGTCAAAGCGTATCTTTTCATAGATATCGTCAGAGATAACGTAACAGTTGTGATCTTGCACCAGGTCCCCCATTTGTCTGAGGGTCCTGGCGCTGAAGACAGAACCCGTTGGATTTGATGGGCTATTAAGGATTATACCCTTTGTTCTCGGAGTTATCATCTTTTCCAGTGCGGAGACATCGAGATCAAAGCCATCTTCTTCCCTGGTCTCAATAATAACCGGTTTGGCCCCGGCCAGCTCGACAATAGGGGGGTAGGATACCCAGTAGGGAGCCGGGATGATGACCTCGTCGCCCTTGTCAAAAAGGGCCTGTGCCAAGTTGTAAAGGGCGTGTTTACCCCCGCAGGAGATTACTATCTCTTGACGGGAATAAGACAACCCATGGTCATCTTTCAGACGTTTGATAACGGCGTCTTTTAGCTCTATGATACCACCGACCGGGGTATATTTGGTAAAACCATCCTGGATGGCCTTTATGGCGGCCTCTTTGATATAGCCGGGGGTATCAAAGTCCGGCTCGCCCACCCCGAAGTTGACAATATCCACGCCCGCACCCTTCATGGCCTTGGCCTTGGCATCGATAGACAGGGTGGGGGAAGGCTTAATCTTGCGGGCCCTTCTGGATAAAGCTCCTTTAGACATGGCGGCAAAACCCCTTTCTCTAAATAGTTTGCATCCGGCAACTACCGTTTCCAGATGCAGGCTTTCAGCTATCAGCCATCAGCCGTCAGAAAAAGAGTAAAGCAAACATCACTTAAGCTGAACGCTGACTGCTCTATCCGGAAATCTTGGGTTTCCGAATGAAAGCTAAACACAAATTACAGCCTCAGTCGGTCTGGACCGGAAAAATTTTATAATCTTTTAGGATAAAGTGGGGCGATTGTCCAGCAAAAATCAATAAATCACTTCCTTTAAGAATAGCCCCTGAGGCGGCGCGGTCATCCCGGCCATATTTCGATCTCCGGCCTGGAGGATGTCCGTAAACCTTTCCGGCGTTACCCGTCTCTCTCCCACTTCAACCAGCGTACCTACAATATTGCGCACCATGTGGCGCAGGAACCCGTTGGCCCTTATCTCAAATTCGATTATTTTATCTTTCCTGGTCAATTTTAAACCGCTCACTATGCGGGTTGTGCTCTTGACGGAGCTCCCGCTGGCCATAAAGGCGGCAAAATCATGGACTCCCTGCAAAACCGGGAGGCATTTTTCCATGGCCGCAAAGTCCAGGTCATGGGGAACAAACCAGGTATAGAGGTGGTGGAGTGGAGACCTTATCCGCTCATTCAATATGTGATATAGATATACTTTCTCCAAGGCCGAGTAGCGGGCGTGGAAACCACCGGGGACTTCGCATACCTCTTTTACCGCGATGCCTTGAGGGAGGAGGCTGTTTAGCCCTCGTAAAAACCCATCTACCGGGATTTTAGAGGCGATCTTAAAGTTTGCTGCCTGGTTCATGGCATGCACCCCGGCGTCCGTACGTCCGGATCCGATTACCTTGGCCGCCTCGCCGGTCATGACGCCAATTTTTTCTTCCAGGACCTCCTGGATGCTCAGGCCGTTTACCTGCCTCTGCCAGCCGCAATAGGCCGTACCATCATACTCCAATATTAGTTTGATGTTCCGCATGGGCCGACTCTTACGGAAAGAGCGGTATCCCTGTCAACCCTGTAGTCTCCGCCAGGCCGAACATAAGATTCATATTTTGTACCGCTTGGCCGGATGCCCCCTTGGTCAGATTATCTATAGCCGAGAGTATAATCACACGACCGGTGCGTTCGTCCACCTTCAGACCGATGAAACAATAATTAGACCCTTTGACATGGGCGGGTTGCGGGTAGGCGCCTTCCGCGCAGATCTTTACAAAAGGGGCCTGGTTATAAAATTCTTCGTACTCCGAGATCAAATCCCCTGTGGTCTGCCGTCCCTTTAGATCGGCATAGATGGTGCTCAGCATCCCCCGGCCCATGGGCGCCAAGTGGGGTGTAAAGGTTATGGCTATTTCTTCCCCGGCCAGCAGGCTGAGTTCCTGCTCCATCTCCGGTGTATGGCGGTGGGCAGCTACTTTGTAAGCCTTAACGTCTTCATGCACCTCGCAGAAAAGGCTGCTTAACACGGCGGAGCGGCCCGCGCCACTTACCCCGGTCTTTGAGTCCACCACAATGCTTTTGTTGTCGATAAGGCCCTTCTTCAGGAGCGGGGCCAGGCCCAGGATTACGGTGGTAGGGTAACAACCCGGGTTGGCTACTAGTCGTGCCTTCCTTATCGCCGCCGCATGTAATTCAGGCAGTCCATAGGCCGCCTCGGCCAGATATTCCGGGGCGCTATGGGATTGATACCACTTTTCATATACTCTGACATCTTTCAGACGGAAATCAGCGCTTAAATCAATTACCTTTTTGTCGGCCTGCAGAAAAACCGGGACATGGGTCATGGCCGTCTGATGTGGAACCGCCAAAAAAACGACGTCGGCCGCCCCGATAACCCTTTCAGGCGAAGGGGACTGACACACGATATCCACACTACCTGAGAGCGACGGAAAGACCTTGTGCAGGGGCTGTCCCTCATATTGGCGGGAAGTAGCCACAGCAATAGTAACCCCGGGATGTGCGGATAATATTCTTACCAGTTCCAGTCCGGTATAGCCGGTAGCTCCGATTATAGCGGCACGGATCATAATAACCTCCTCACTGCGCCGGTCATGATGTCAAGAATCTTGCCACAGAGGGCACAGAGAACACAGAGATATCAGTAGGTTAAGGCAGAATTTGGTTCCTTTCCTCCCCGGCTTCTCCAATGTTCTTGTTTGTCCCCAGAAAATAGCTTAATCACAGCCTTGGAGAGTGCATAGGTCCCGGAGGTACCAATAAAACAGTTTCTTTCTTAACTGCTCTGTCTTTTTCTTTTGATTTCTTTACGTTGCTCTGTGCGCTCTGTGTCCTCTGTGGCTTATTTTTCATTAAACTTTTGACATTACCGCGCTGGTAAAAAAAGAGGGCTTGCCCCAAAAGGCAAACCCTCTTTTAGAAGATACCCTGTTACTCAGACCAAATCATCTCTTTGAATATTGGAAGCGCGCCCGGGCGCCCTTTTGTCCATATTTTTTGCGCTCTTTAGCCCGTGGATCCCTGGTCAGCAAACCGGCCTTTTTCAGCGTCGCCCGGTATTCAGGGTTAATTTCCAGAAGCGCCTTGGCAATACCATGCCGAACAGCCCCAGCCTGCGCTATTTTCCCCCCACCGGCGACATTAACCGAGATGTCGAGATTACCCATGGTTTCCGTAAGCATAAGCGGCTTTTTAAGGATGAGTACAGGCACTTCCCCGTCAAAATATTCTTCCGGGGCGCTGTCGTTAATAACCATATTCCCCTTGCCGGGACGCATCCACACCCTGGCTATGGCCGTCTTTCGTTTGCCTGTTGCGTAATACAGTTTTTCTGCCATGCAAGACTCCTGCTTAAATAGATAATTCTTCCGGCTGCTGCGCCTGATGAGGATGGTCCGCCCCCGTATAAACCTTCAGCTTACTGAGCATAGTGCGACCCAGGCTGTTTTTGGGCAACATACCTCTAACCGCATGCCGGATTAGTTCTTGCGGTTTTTTACTTAATAGTTCCTCGGCGCTGGCGGTCTTCAATCCACCTATATAACCGGTATGATGATGATACAACTTATCAGACCATTTTTTACCGGTCAATCTCACCTTGTCGGCATTGACAACAATAATAAAATCACCCGTATCCACATGTGACGTGAAAATCGGCTTGTGTTTGCCGCGGAGTCTGGCCGCTATGTTACTGGCCAAACGGCCTAGAATCTTATCAGTAGCGTCAACTACACACCACTTCCTTTTTATGTCCCTGGCCTTCGCCGAATAAGTTTTCATTACGCTCTCCACTCTTAACATAAAGAATAGACGGGAATAATTAATCGATATACATGGCTTTGTCAAGACAAAATTGTTCTTTGCGGTCAACTTGTTCGGTGTCTTTCTGAAGCGGGCGCAACTTTAAGGATTTTCAGTCCTAACCTTTTCCCCGATCGAAAATGGCTCTTTCGATCTTATAACCAGAGCGGCAGATGTTTCTTCCTGCGTTTGGAGCACCAGGATATTTCCCAGGGAGAGAATTTGCTGGGTGCCTGCGACCTCTTTTGTCTTGAAGACCTCAAGACAAACCCCGGCCTCCAGACCGTCTTTCTTTCCCTTATCCAGATAAACTATATGGTCCTGGGCTATTCTTTCCGCCAGCGGCTCGGACTTAATGATGGTTGCGGCTATGGGGCCGGAGGGACATTTTAACGGTATCTGGGTGGGCATCTCTTCTGAAGACATAATCTGGTCATCAACAGAGATGGCCTGATGCGAGGATATAATTTGACCCGTGGCCGGATTACCGGCCTTAATGATTTCTAGCTTTCCTAGCGGCAGATAGTAATAGCCTATTCTTTCCCGGGTCAAAGGGCGGTACACCATATCCGGGGCACGATATACAGTCCAGGTGCTTCCTTTCTGGAGCAGATCCCCGTCATTGGTGAGATATACCACGTCACCCTGGTTCAGCAACTCTTTGAACAAGGGCAGATCCCGGATGGTCCCTTTTTCTTCCAGCTTCGCTTTTGAGATAAAACCCACGGTATTCATTCCTAAATAGGTAAAGGTCTTGACCGGTGACTTTTCGGGCGATTCCGCGGATCTGGTCTCTATATGGGGTATAGAGGGTGGCGGTACGGAAGACTCGAACTCTTGTTTGGGGGCCTCTTTCTCTATAGAGAGTCGCAGCCGACAACCCGGGAAGACTAGATGTGGATTGGTAATGTGGGGGTTGTTTTTCCATAGGTTGGGCCAGAGCCAGGGGTCATGGAAGAACCGGCTGGTGATATCCCAGAGGGTATCGCCCGGCTGAACCGTGTAACTAGGCGTTTCTGCGCCAACTGTAGAGGCGGCTACTAAAGATAACGCGCAAAACAGGATTAAAGACCTTATGGATACTCTTTTCACTTCTATCCCCTCAGAATCTCGATATGAGAATTTACTATACGAGACTGAATTTATTCAGTCTCGTATAGTTATCGGTATAATAGAAAAGAGCTTTAAGGGTTTTTAAACGGCCGGCTATCAGCTTTCAGTATTCTGACTCCTGACTTCTGTATTCTGATAGCTAAGCGCTCTAAACACTATTTAGATTCCTTTTCGGCGCCTTCTCTCTGGGTTGGAGAGGCCCCGGCGATATAAGACCGGGCGACCTTAACCCTTACTTTATCTGCAATCTCCAGGGTTATCACCTGGTCCGTCAAGCCGGTTACGGTCCCATGCAGGCCGCCTACGGTCAGGACGTTGTCACCCATTTTAAGATTATCTAAAAACTTTCTATGCTCTTTGGCCTTTTTTTGTTGTGGCCTGATAAGTAGAAAGTAAAAGATAACAAAGATGATAATAAGGGGGATAAAGGCGGCAAATCCTCCCCCTTGAGCGCCGGCTCCTCCCGGTGCAGTTCCCATGGCATACGCTGTGTCAATCATTCATTTTCCTCCTTTTGTTTATAGAATTTCCGGCGATATTCAGCGAATTCACCTTTCTGTATAGCCTCACGTATCCCGGCCATAAGTTTCAGAAAATAATGGAGATTATGTATGGTGTTCAAACGGTAAGAAAGCAATTCCCGGGACACATATAAATGCCGCAAATAGGCGCGTGAGTAGTGGCGGCAGGTATAACAACCGCAATTTTCATCAAGAGGGGCCTCGTCATCCTTATACCGGCTATTCTTTATGACGACGGGCCCGGACGAGGTAAACAACATGCCGTTTCGCGCATTGCGTGTCGGCAGAACACAATCGAACATGTCCACTCCGCGCCACACACATTCTATGATATCTTCCGGTGTCCCCACGCCCATGATGTAACGGGGATAATTTTCCGGGATAAGCGGTATGGTTTTTTCTGCCATCTGGAGCATCAAATCCTTGGGTTCACCTACGCTCAATCCTCCCAGGGCATAGCCGTCAAAACCAATCTCCAGGATTTCTTCCGCGCTCATCATGCGCAGGTCGCCGTACATGCCCCCCTGTATAATCCCGAAGAGGAGCTGGTGGTTGGTCTCTTTGGCCTCCTTGCAGCGTCCGGCCCAGCGTGAGGTAAGCCTGGTGGCCTCCCGGGTCTCCTGGTAAGGGCAGGGATACGGGATACAGGTGTCCAGGCACATTATTATATCCGTTCCCAGCGCCTTCTGTATGGCTATGGCCTCTTCCGGCGAAAGAAAAATAGGGGAACCGCTAAGGTGTGATCTGAAATTCACCCCTTCTTCAGAGGTCTTGCAAAGTTTGCTCAGGCTGTATATCTGGAATCCACCGCTATCTGTGAGTATAGGTCCTTCCCAGTTCATGAATTTATGCAAGCCGCCCAGTTTTTCAATAGTCTCATGGCCTGGACGCAGGTAAAGATGATACGTGTTGGCTAAAACGATCTCTGAACCGACGGATTGCAGCTCTTCGGGGGTTAACGCCTTTACCGTGGCCTGTGTGCCCACAGGCATGAATGCCGGCGTCTGAAAGGCACCGTGAGGGGTGGCTACTTCTCCCTGCCGGGCAGAAGATGCCTTATCTTTGTATTTAAGGGTAAAACAGTTATTAGTCATTGGTCATTATGTTTAGAAATCAGAATCTGGAATATCTTTGTTGTACTACTTTCTTCTGACTTCTGACCTCCGATTGAGCACATCACCCAACCCTAAAATATCAACATGGCATCGCCATAACTAAAGAAACGATATTGCTTTTTAACAGCTTCCTGGTAAGCACGCAATATTTTTTCACGGCCGGCCAGGGCGGACACAAGCATGAGTAAGGTGGAGCGGGGTAAATGGAAATTGGTAAGGAGATGGTCTATGGCCTTAAATTTGTATCCGGGATAGATAAAAATATCGGTTAGACCCTGAGGGTTTTGTATCCGGCCGTTCTCATCCGAGGCCGATTCCAGCGCCCTGGTAGTGGTCGTACCGACGGCCACCACAGAATTCCCCCCGGCCCTGGTCTCATGAATAATGCGGGCTGATTCATCACTGATCTCATAATATTCGGCATGCATCTTATGTTGGCGGATATTGCTTACCCGCACCGGCGCGAAGGTGCCATAGCCGACGTGCAGGGTTATAGCGGTTATGTTGACACCCCTTTCCTTTATTTCCCCCAGTACCTTCTCCGTAAAATGAAGGCCGGCCGTAGGGGCAGCCACAGCTCCTGTCTTCCGGGCGAATATAGTCTGATAACGCCGGACGTCCTCCGGGGAGGGATGGCCATCCCTCTTAATGTAGGGCGGAAGAGGCGTTCTACCGAGTTCTGCCAGGATATCCCCGATATTCCCTTCCCAGAAAAGGGCCATCCTGATCTGACCGGCCCCGGCCGATTCTAATACCACACCATGTAAAGATTTGCCAAAATGGATCTCATGGCCGGGCCTGAGTGTCTTGCTCTTCTTTGCCAGGCACATTACCTTGGCCTGGCCGGGACACCCATTTTCCGGTTGCGGAGGGCTTAGAAGGAGTATCTCGACTGTCTTATCGTTTGTGGCCCTTCCCTGCAGGCGGGCCGGGAAGACCTTGGTATCATTGATTACCAGGAGGTCTCCCTCCTTAAGGTAAGATGCAATATCCCGAAAAAGGCGATGCTCTATCCGGTTATTTAGGCGATCAAGGACCAGAAGCCGTGAGGCATCTCTTTGTGGCGCTGGATGCTGGGCAATGAGGGATTCAGGAAGCTCATAATCATAATCAGCTAACTTGAACACTATTTTTACGGCCCTTAGGCAGATAACTTCCTGTTGAATGCTTACAATTCGGGGACATGGAGAGAACCGGAGAATCCTCATGGCAGGTGAGTACATCGGCCATGACCTTTAACGAACTCAACGCATAGGACGGAACTGTATCATCAAGCAGCGCCTTATGTCTTCCGGACAGGGTGTTTAAAGGTGATGACTTAGTCATAAGCCGGATCGGATAAAGGTACAAAGATTTTCGGGAAAGATATAGGCCCCTGTCCAGGTCCAGGACACTGCAAAGATAATCATCCATCTTAGTAAAGGCAGACTGCCCTTTTCTCCGGTATTGGCACGCAGATTTAATAAATAAATTATATTTCCGGCAACTAATAGAGCAGTCAGCCAACCATTCCCAGTAAAGATGGTTTACTCTGGTCGGCAAGGGAGTGCATCCCGCGAGATGGGGGATGAAATACCCGTGCGCCACGGTGTCGGCAGCTAAGTGGGCAAAAAATCCGGCCGCAAAGGCGCGCTCCTCATCTGTCTCTGCCCCATCCCGGATGAGCATACCGGTTTCCCAGTTGTGGTATTTTCCGCCATTGGCTCTATAGCCTTTTCCTACGAAAAAATCAGCGCTTATTGATCCATAGAGAAACTGCTGAGAAAACCTCTTCAGCAAGGAGCACACGGATGGCAGAAGGATGGCCGCCCCGGATAACAATGTGTTACCAAGATAAAGATGCATGGCCGGCCCCCAGGCCAGGGCCAAGCCTGGGCACAGGAACACAAATGCAAATAGTAAATAGGTTATTCTGGCTAAGTATATCTTCATATTCCGATCTCCGCGTCCCGAACGACGCCGAGGCTATTCTCCACCATTTTTCTTATTTCCGCAAGACCAAAAATCTCAACGGCATCCTGAAATAGCCAAGGAAACAGCGAAGATACGCAAAAGCGAAAGCCCCGCGCTCCTTTACATCCGCCTCAATTACGTTGTTATGCTCAGGCCCCTTGTTCTATGCTTTCGCCAATATGTTTAGCAGGGATAATCCTCTGTTCAATATCGGCCCAAATTTTACGCTTCATCATTCTCAAATCATATTCGGTTTGCAGATTTAGCCAAAACTGAGCTTCAACCCCAAAATACCGCTGTAGTCTCAACGCTGTGTCAGCTGTGATGGCCCTTTTTCCATTCACAATTTCACTTATCCTATTGGGGGGGACCGAAAGATCACGCGAAAGCTGGTTTATGCTAATACCCAAGGGCTCTAGAAAATCCTCGCGGAGAATCTCACCTGGATTTATTGGCTCTAGAATATTGTTTTTTCTCATAGGAACACCTCAGTGATAATCAGTAATTTCAACATGGTACGCATTGCCGTCCTGCCATTCGAAACATACGCGCCACTGCTTATTGATACTGATAGCATATTGACCTTTTCGACTCCCGGAAAGAGCGTGAAATTTATTTCCTGGGTTAAGCATCAACGCCTCTATGCTGGGAGCAGCATGTAAAACCAGGAGCCGTTTTCTTGCCTGCCTTTCAAAGGCTTGGAAACGGCGTACCCGTTGATCATTAAATAGTTTTTCAGTATCTCGGCAGGCAAATGCTTTAATCACATCTGAAATATATTACGCGATACGTAATATGTCAACCGGCATTCCTATCGCAAGCATAACGAGTCTATAGAAAAACCCCTCGGAATTGTTTGAGGGGTGAAATTAGGGGGTGCAAAACCCCTACCGATAGGGAGATCGTCGATCCCGGGGCATTCTGTGAAGCCGATTTTCTTCAGGACTCATCTTTGAAGTTCTCAACGGACTTTTTCTACAGATTCAACGATACGCTCCAGCGGTTGGCCTGGAGCGGAGCGGAAGGCCAATCCTCCTGCAAGCGTTTGTTAGCCCTTGCCCTTTAAGAACCTGTAAGCTCGACCCAGATTAATGCTTATTCCTCCGAGGAAAGGAATGCTAATGGAAACGGTATCGAGTGCGTCTGCCAGTGCCCTTATCTGTGGGCCAGCTTTCACGATTTCTTCGGCCATGCTAATTGATTCATGCATCAAATGTTGATCCAAATTTTTCTTATACTTGTTTGTGTTAAGATTTCTCGGAACATCGCGTTCCAAGTAGAGCTCGGTAATGCTGTTGCTAACGTACTCCGGCGAAGGCTTCTTTAGGTTCTGTGCAAGCTCGAAATCTACAAGTCGAGCACGAATATCATCGTCCTTGCCGATCGTAAAAATGATGTTTGGCGGCATCGGATCGTTATGGAGAAGTTGTTGGCTATTTGCCTTTTCCAATTCACTCCTTAGCTCATGCATAGCCGCCAACATTGCTTTCAGAACGTCGTTCTCGAACGCCACTATGTTAATGTCGTAGTTCAAGAAGCAGCCGGTCTGGGTTGCGAAGGGAACACCAGAGATAAATTCCATAATCAGAACGTCGTCTCTGAGAACACGCATTTCCGCCTGCAGTGGGCTAACCTTACATCGGTCGACCAAAAATCGTATCGATTCCTCGTGCGAAAGGGGTTGGGGAACAAAGTCGAAACCTTGAGCCCTAAAATCTTCCAGCATGGCCCGTTCATGAGTTAGGTAGTAACCGCGCTCGCAGAAATACAAGGGATCGTCTCCTACGCCCATCCCAAGCATCTTGATGCACAAGTCACTATGTGGATGCCCGTAGAGCCCAGCTTTAAAACCAGGAGCGAACCTAATCCAACCTGTTCGCCGCAAATCAGATAGTAGTTCGTCGTAGACCCAGAATCCAGATGCGAGATTATAGAATCGGTTATCTCCTTCTATTGGATGCAAGACCGGGCTGTGCACCATAGCCTTAAACTGATTTAGGGATATCGGCTTGATTGTGTCCCTCATTGTGATTTACTTTCGTTTGCGGCTAACGCTCGGGTTGATAGGTGCGCGAGCGCTTTTTTCGCGCATCCTCATCAAACCCGATGTTACACATTGGTTCAATTCAAGTTAGGGTGAATTTGCACTCAGATCATTTATAGTATGTTCCAGTCCTGCTAATGCAGAAAGTGCAGTTCCTCTATTGCAAAATATGTTTTTTCGTACAGAAACTCCGGGATGAATTAAATTTCTAAAGTCACGTGCTATCCTTATCTGGGTTGCAGTTTCCTCTTTAATCAAGCTGAGATCGGCAGCGACTTCTGTTAATGAATGGAGCGACCATTTATCAAGATTATTTCCGGGGGACTTACTAAATGTACCATTTGAAACAAGGGCGTTTATAGATGTCGATATTTTGGATGGATCGGCATCTTGCACCGAATGCAGCACGTAAAGCAAAACGGCCTCAATTGTTGCTCCAGCAAGTACTGTCGCGGCTTTCCATTCACCATTTTGAACTGCTTGATTAGCTGAGCTAATATCAATTCGAAGACTATCTCTCAACTCTTGAATAGATATGAAGGTTAGATCAGATGTTGATTTTGATACACCTTCATCAGGACATTTTGAAAGAGCATTTCTGATTATGGTAACAGGATTGAGGTTCCCATGACCGTGTATGTGATCCAAGCCATAATCACGAAGCTTCCATGTAGATATGGTGTTCTTTAGGGCAGTGACAGCCAGTTGGAGCGCTGTGTAATCTTTCGGGTCAAGTATTAATAGCTCTGCAGGAATCTGATATACAAGTTCAACTATCGCTGCCACTTCATTTTGATATGTTCTATCAACCGAAAAACGACCTTGCTGAGAATCTTTTTGATCTCTTACAGCAGGAAAGACTTGATCTATTACTTCCACAACCTGGCTTGGAACGACTCTTGGCATGTAACCTCCCAAATGGGACATTTATGTTTAACATTATAAATTATATCGACTCGAATTTTTTCGTCGAGATCTGCATTTTGGGGTAATCATATAAGAATTTGCCGTATAAGACAATAAGATAAAATGTGTTTAAATATTAGAAAGATAGGAATGAGATTGCCACGTCGTCCGCCTAGGCGGACTCCTCGCAATGACAGGGACGTGTTAGAGTTTAATCTTTGTGAGTGATTGGCAGGTTAATAAGGCACAAAAAAGAGGGGCTGGAATCGGTTCCAACCCCTCTTTTTTTCATTTTATGGTCGGGACGAGAGGATTTGAACCTCCGACCCCAGCGTCCCGAACGCTGTGCTCTACCAGGCTGAGCCACGTCCCGACACCGTTATTTTATACTACGTTGTCTCAGGATTTGCAAGGACTCTTTGACTTATATCCTTCCATATCCAGCGTGACATAGGTAAATCCCAACTCCTGCAGGCGCTCCGTAATGTGCTCGGCGCGATCCTGTTCCATAAAGAGTCCGACCTGCCCGGCTTCGGTCTCAATACGCGCCGTGTCCCCATAAGACCGCACCCGAACCGGATTATAACCCAGGTTTTTCAGGTACGCTTCGGCCCTTTTTACGCGCTCCACGGCCTCAGCCACAATCGGCTGGCCATAGGGAAAGCGCGTGGCCAGGCAGGGTGAGGAGGGCTTATCCCAAAAGGGTATGCCCAGTTGTTGGCTTAACGCCCGTATCTCGGCCTTGGTGAGATCAGCCTCACTTAACGGGCTGCGTACAGAGAGTTCAGCCGCGGCCTTCAGACCGGGCCGGGAGTCCTGTAAGTCATCGGCGTTGGTTCCGTCTATAAGGCTGGTTATACCTTGGTCTCCGGCGTGGTTCAAAAACAGGCGGCAAAGCGCCTTTTTGCAGTAGTAACACCGTTCCGACGGGTTTTCGGCAAAGCAGGGGATTTCAAGGGGATCAAAGTCGATAAGGTGCTGCGCCGTTTGGGTCTGCCGGGCGATCTTTTTGGCATCTTCCAGGTCATCTTCGGGCAGGAATATGGATACGGACGTCAAGGCCAGTATCCGGCCGGGGATTACTTCGGCCGCCACCCGGAGCAGAAAGGCGCTGTCGATACCCCCGGAAAGGGCAATAGCCACCCTCCCCATTTTACTCAATATATCCCGCAGGCATCTGAGCTTATTTTCCATGCACACCGGGGATGGGGTTTTGCGGCTCTCCAAGTAAAAATTTTCCTTCTTCTATCCAGCGCTTGAGTGTCTCGGCAATCTCCCTGGCCCGTGGATAACTCGACAACGGGGCGGCAGGCACTTCCTTTCCGTTTACAACAATCGAGCCGCTTTTAAGCTGGGCATAACTGACCTCACCATAGGTCTTTGAAATGCCGTTTGGGTAGTCATATCCATAATCGACAACTTGAGTAAAAATTTCCTCATCCGAAACGCCGGTATAATTTGCTATCTCTTCGTTTAGTATGGGAACCGGCACGCCAATGCCTACGGCTAAGGAGCAGCCATAACCCTGTATGCTGACCCCGACCAGCCAGCGCGGGTTCATCTCCTTTAAGTCGCCCATGACCATAAGCGTTCCCGCGGCCTTTTTGGGAACACCGCCCGGCGTGCGGGGCACATCCGGGTTATGCTGAGTCCCCGGGCCAATGATGTAACCCTGTGCGCCGCCTATAAATATCCTGGTCCCCAGGCCGATAGTCTTATAATACGGGTCGTTCATTAGCGGACTTAACTGGCCGGCCGTGGCGTAATTGGCATTCCCGGCCCGTGGCCGAAGAGTGCCCATATAGGTATAGATAGTCCGATCGGATAGGTTAACGGCGCAATTATAGTTCTGATAACAGTTTCGCGGACTGACGAGAATGGCATTTGGTAAGTCGCGAAGCGTAACCTCTTTTTCCAGCTTCCTGGAGGGATAGCAATCTGTACCATAGGCCTGGGCCCGCAACTGTACTTTCCGGCCGGCTACCAAGTCCTGGATTACATGGCCGCCTCCATACCTGAATTCACCCGGATAGACCTTATTTAAGGGATCGTCTTCGGCCGGCTCTGTAGCCCCGATATAGATATCTACCGCCGCCAGGCCGCCATAGGCCGGGACGCTATTCAGCCAGACCCTGGAGGCTTTTATAGTGGGAACGCTCTGGCCAAAGTTGAGGAAGGCGCCAGAAGAGCACATCGGCGAGAATGTTCCGGTGGTCACTACATCCACCTTTTTAGCCGCGGCCACCGGCCCCTTCTTTTTGACCAGAGGGATCATCTCTTCTGCGGTCAGAATTACCGCTTTGCCCTGCTTGATCTTAGCGTTTATTTCCTGGATGGTCTTGGTTACCTGGTATTTGCTCATATTAGATCCTTGATATAACGAATTCTATCCGGCCGGGTTTTTAATAAGTTCTTCAATAGCCGATGGATCGGCCAGGGTGCTGGTGTCTCCCAATTGGTCGAATTTGCCCTGGGCAATATTTTTTAAAATCCGGCGCATAATTTTCCCGCTCCGGGTCTTGGGCAGCGCATCGACAAACCGTATTTTTTCTGGAGCGGCTATCGGGCCGATCTTTTTACGCACGTGTTTTATCAGCTCGCTTTGGAGATTTTCTCTCCGGGTTATTCCTTTTTTTAAGATGACAAAGGCATATATAGCCTGACCTTTTATCTCATGCGGGTATCCCACCACCGCTGCCTCCGCCACATCCGGGCAAGAGACTAAGGCGCTTTCAATCTCGGCAGTGCCCAGCCTGTGGCCGGAGACATTAATGACATCATCGATGCGGCCGGTAATCCAGAAATATCCGTCTTCGTCCCGTCTGGCCCCATCGCCGGTGAAATATACGCCCGGAAACTGGGAAAAATATGTCTCCTTGAATCGCTCCGGGTGGCCATAGACGGTGTGCATCATACCCGGCCAGCTTTTTTTGATAACGAGGAACCCGTCTTTGTTTGCCGGACATTCCCGGCCGTCCGTATCAATTACCGCGGCATCCACCCCAAAAAAGGGAAAGACGGCTGATCCGGGCTTAAGAGGCGTAGCCCCGGGGAAAGGCGAGATCAAGGCCCCGCCGGTCTCGGTTTGCCACCAGGTGTCCACTATGGGGCAGCGCCCCTGGCCGATGACCCGATGGTACCAGAGCCAGGCTTCCGGATTGATAACCTCGCCTACACTCCCCAGGAGACGCAGACTGCTTAGATCATGCTGCTCAGGCCATGATTCTCCCTCTCTGGCCAGGGCCCGGATAACCGTGGGCGCGGTATAGAAAATACTGACTTTATATTTTTCCACTACCCCCCACAGGCGATCGGGGGCCGGATAGACAGGTGTCCCTTCGAATAAAACACTGGTGGCCCCGGCAGCCAGAGGTCCATAAACGATATAACTATGGCCGGTGATCCATCCGATATCCGCTGTACACCAGAAGGTATCTTCTTCACGAACATCAAAAATCCACTTCAAGGTCTCAAGCGCATAAAGCAGATAGCCGCCTGTAGTATGCAGCACCCCCTTAGGTTTACCGGTGCTCCCTGATGTGTAAAGTATGAAAAGCGGGTCCTCTGCATCCATTATCTCGGGTTTGCATACAGGAGAAATATCCGGCGCTGTCATCTCGTCATCCCATAGACTATCCCGGCCTGGAACCATGTCTATGGGGATGCCCGCCCTCCTGCAGACAATACAGGATTCTACCTCAGGACATTCGGCCAAGGCCGCGTCTGCATTCTTTTTTAGTCCTATTACCTTTTCTCCCCGGAAAGAGCCGTCTGCCGTAATGAGCAGCTTAGCCTGT
The DNA here is from genome assembly GCA_031082315.1 of Thermodesulfobacteriota bacterium. Taxonomy (NCBI): domain Bacteria; kingdom Pseudomonadati; phylum Thermodesulfobacteriota; species Thermodesulfobacteriota bacterium. The sequence continues at coordinate 165,656 of JAVHLC010000003.1, read as the reverse complement.
TCGTCATTGATGCGGTCGCGTAAGGATTCGGCGCTAAATCCGGCAAAGATGACCGTATGGATAGCGCCAATGCGGCTGGCGGCCAGCATACTGATGGGCAGTTCCGGTATCATGGGCAGGTAGATGGCAATGCGGTCACCCTTTTTGATGCCTTTCTTTTTCAGGACATTGGCAAACTTACAGACCAGGTAATGAAGATGCTGGTAAGTAAGGGTCTGCTCCCGTCCCCGTTCTCCTTCATAGATGAGGGCCGCCTTATTTCTTCGGGATGAGTTTAAGTGCCGGTCCAGGCAGTTATAGGAGGCATTCAGCTTGCCGCCGATAAACCAGCTTACCCTGGGTTCGTTAAAATCGGCCTCAAAGGCCTTGTCCCACTTTCTGAACCAGGCAAGATCTTCTGCCATCTCGCTCCAGAAGCCTTCCGGGTCGCGCAGGGAACGCCCGTACATCTCTTTGTAGTCTTCCAGACTCCTTAGGCGCGCCTTTTGCCTGAATTCAACCGGGGGGGCAAAAATCTTTTCTTGCTTCATAACGGGGTCGGCGAGTGTCGTCATCATTAACGCATGACTGAAACAACCTTATAACCGTGCCTCTCCAGTGACTTAACAATCGGTTCCGGGTCGCACTTCTGAAGACGAATATATTGCAACTTTTTCCGGGGAGATTGGTTCACTATGCCTATGCTTATGATTTCGCTGTCATTTTCCTTGACTATGCGTGAGATTTCTTCTATGGACCCTTCCTCACCTTTTAATTCCAGGTCTATCCGGGAACTGGCCTTTAAAAGCCCCATCATTTCGATAAAGGCGGCGAGGATGTCGGTAGTGGTTATTATGCCGACCAGTTTTTTCTTTTCAACTACAGGCAGGCAGCCGATTTTATGGCGATGTATCAGGCCGGCCGCCAATTCAACATTGGCATGGGGTTCTATGGTTATCGGGTTGATAACCATGGCATCCTGAACCGAGATATTTTCTACCATCGACAAGAAAAAGAACTGACGCAGGCCACCTTCCGTGACCAGGCCCACTATGGAACTTTTATCGTTTTCTTCTACGACGGGCAGGTGGCGGATAGAATGTTTTTTCATAAGCTTCAGGGCATCCTGAACCGTAGCCCCTTTACCTATAGTGATAACCTTTTTGATCATCCAATTTTTGACTTTCACTATTGTACCCCTTTTTGCTGTTGGCCGACTACTTAGTGTTCATCCGGAAACTGCCGTTTCCGAATGAAAGCAGTCAGCGATCAGCTTTCAGCCGTCAGCAAAAAACATAAGACAAACAACCTCATCTTAAGCTGAACGCTGATAGCTGACTGCTGACCGCTCCATCCAGAAAACCGGAGGTTCCGGATGGAACTTACTTAGTTTGCATCGATACTAACATATAAGAAGGAGCGAAGTAAATACCTTCCTCCCGACCCATCACTCATCGCCCGTTACTATTCTTCTGACTTCTGAATTCTGAATCCTGTCTTCTGGTAAAAATAATCCTCTGTAGTGTTGTAACATGGGTAAGTAAGGCCAGGACAAAGATAGCGTATGGTAAAAGATTAAAGATGCCTCCGGCAGCCAGCATAATTATCCGTTCCGGCCTTTCCGCTATACCAATCGAGCAGCGCGGGATGATTAACTCCGCCCTGGCCCGAACGTAAGGAATAAGGGCCGTTCCAGACATGGCCATAAGCGTCCAGAGAAGGAGCGTCTTTTGTCCGCTGCTCCCATAGTAGTAAGCGATGCCGGCCAGGATACCCAGATCCACGTACCGGTCTAATACCGAATCCAGAAAACCGCCAAAGCGAGTGACCTTACCTTGCGTCCTGGCCAGGGCGCCATCGAGTATGTCAAAAAGACCGGAGATGAGCAGTATCAGTCCGCCCCACAGGCCCTGGCCCAGGCCAAAAAGAATCGTAGCTGGTATGGCCACTACCACACTGGTTATGGTCAGAAAATTGGGACTGATGCCCAGGCAGTGGATGCGAGATAAAAGGCCGCTTAGTAACCGATCGAGTCTGTGATCAAGACTATGGCTGAGCATGCGATCCGGCGCTCACATTCTGTGCGGAAGAATTGCCCGTCCGTCTGACAGGTGATTTTTGATTGTGCGAGATAGGTTAGCAGAAAAAGGCTGAAAGTCAAGAGGTACGGCCTACGGTCGGCTAAGGCCGGATGAAGCGGTCAGCATTCAGCTTAACATAATGTTTCTCTTATCCTTTTGCTGATGGCTGACAGCTGATCGCTGAGAGCTTTCATTCGGAAACGGCAGTTTCCGAATGAGCACTAATATCTCTCCGGGAAGGAGAAGGACAAAAAACACGATATTATTCTGCCTTTACAGTAATCTGTTTGGGTTTTACCTCTTCCTTCTTGGGCAATGTAATCCGGAGAACTCCTTTTTTATAGCTGGCCTTGATCTCTTCGCTTTTAACTGGAACAGGGAGCCGTATAGAGCGGGAAAATGCCCCGTAACAAGATTCGATACGGTGGAAGTTTTCTCCTTTTTCTTCCTTTTCTTGTTTCTTTTCTCCCTTAATAGTAAGGACATCACCTGACAACGAGATGTCAATATCTTTGGCGTCCATCCCCGGAACTTCAGCCTTGACGGTAATATTATCTTTCGTTTCAGAGACGTCGAGTGAAGGACTCCATTCCCTCGATATGGGTTCGAGTTCGGGTCCCCGTAAGAAAAAGGTATCCCACATGCGATCCATTTCTCTTCGTAGGTCACCCAATTCTTTAAATGGCTTCCAAGGGGTCAATTCAAACATATATACACCTCCTGTCCATTTGTCGTTTTCTCCCCTTCCCAGAGAAAAATATCATATTGATAATATATTAAGGTCTCGCAGATTCGCAGTCAACTGGTTTCTAAGAGTTGACAAAAGCCGGGGAAAAGCCTTGACGACATAGGAGGGGCATGTTAACTATTGGCCGTCAGTTTTTGGCTTTTGGATATAGACCGGTCCCGCATGGGGCGGTTCCCGGTTCATGTTTTTTATAAGGAGGAACACCGGTGGCCCGCATAAAGCCCTTCCGTGGGCTCAGATACGACCCTAAAAAAATTGATGATATGGAAAAGGCAGTGACACCGCCTTATGATGTCATATCGCCTGAGCAGCAGGAGGCCTTCTACGACAAGAGCCCTTATAACGTAGTGCGCCTGGACTTCGGAAAGAATTTAGAAGACGATGATGAGAAGCATAATCGCTATACCCGGGCCGCTCAAGACTTTAAGGCCTGGCAGAAGGCGGCTGCGCTCGTCCGTGACGAGCGGCCGGCTATCTATTTGTACCATGTTACCTACACCCTGGATGATAGCCGTGTCTTTACCCGTAAGGGGTTCCTCTGTCTGGTAAGACTGGAGGATTTTTCAGCCGGTATAGTCAGGCCCCATGAAAAGACCTTTCCTAAGGTTACTTCCGACCGTCTTAAGCTGATGGAGCACTGCTCGGCCAATTTCAGCCCGGTATTTTCCCTTTACCCGGATACTGAGAATACCGTCACGGAGATACTTGAGAGGCATAAAGAAGAGCCTCCTCTTGCCTCTTTTTATGACTGGGCAGGGCTAAAGCATGAGATGTGGGCCGTTACGGACCCCAAGGCTATAACCAGGGTCCAAAAAATCTTAGATAAAGAGCCTCTTTTCATCGCCGACGGGCATCACCGCTATACCACGGCCCTTGATTATCGCCGGATAATGCAGGAGAGATACCCGGATTACGGAGAGCAGCAGGCATTTAACCATATCATGATGTACCTCTGCAGTATGGAAGATAAAGGGCTTGTGATACTCCCGACCCACCGCCTGGTCACTCGCAAGAAAGGCCTTTCATGGCAGGATTTCAAGAACAAGGCCGCAGGCTATTTTGACATAGAGAAATTTCCTCTTAATAGCCGGGATTATGTGGGCCGGGCCGGGGAGGTCTGCCGTGCCCTGGAGAAGGCCGGCATGGACAGGCGGCAGACTATGGGCCTTTATACCGGTTCCCATGACTATTTTTATCTCCTAAGTTTAAAGAAGGAGACGAGGCAGGAGGTCTTTGGCAGAGAGGTGCCTGCCCCGCTCCAGGAACTGGATGTATTTGTATTGACCGAGCTTGTTCTGGGCCGGGTACTGGGATTGACAAACACAAATAAAGGCAACGACTCTGGAGACAGGGTGAGTTACTATCATAACGCCCGCGAAATAATGGAAAAAGCGGCCAGGGACGATAAGGCCTGGGCCTTCCTGCTTAATCCTACCCCTATTGACCAGGTAAGAAATGTGGCCACGGCCGGCCTGGTTATGCCTCATAAGTCAACTTATTTCTATCCAAAGGCCCTGACCGGCCTGGTCATCAATAAAATCGTCCCGGATGAGGAGGTGTAAGGTTTATACCCGCAGATAGAGAGGCCTTCTGTGCCTCCGAAGAGACCCTGGATACCCTCTTTCATGGGAAGATCGGTGTCATCCAAAAAAAATCCGGTTACCGGTTTTCCATTGATGCCGTAATCCTCGCCCATTTTCCAAACTTCAAAGAAAAAGATATTGTTGTAGATATTGGTTGTGGCTGCGGGGTTATCCCGCTTATTATTGCCTACCGCAGGCCGCAGGTTCGCCTTTTTGGTCTGGAGCTGCAGGAGGATCTCTTTGACCTGGCCAGGCGGAATGTAATCGCAAACGGCCTTGAAGATCGCATCACCATACAGCAGGGCGATTTAAAGAATCCGGAAGGGATATTCTTCGCCCCGGCGAATCTGCCTATGGCACGACCGGCCGCGTATGCGGACTGGGTGGTCAGCAATCCCCCTTATGGCCGGTCATCATCCGGCCGTTTGAACCCAAAAGAAGAGAAGGCCCTGGCCCGGCATGAAATAGCCGCCTCACTTTTGGATGTCCTCAGGGCGGCGCGTTATTTCCTGAGACCGCGCGGCCGGGCAGCCATTATATATCCGGCCCGGCGCGCTGCCGGCCTCATAAGCGCTATGCGGGAGACAGGGCTGGAGCCAAAGCGCTTACAGGTGGTGTATTCTTATCCGGGGGATGAAGGAAGATTTGTCCTGGTGGAGGCCGTCAAAGATGGCGGCGAAGAGCTAAAGATTCTGCCGCCGTTTTTTATCTACGATCAGGCCCGGCGCTATTCTCCTGAGATGCAGCGTCTTTATAAGGACCGGGCGGCGAAAGGGTAAACCGGATATCCTTGATTAGCGGCGAGCCAAGCCTGGCGTTAAGGTTGTCGCGCATTGTTTCCTTGGACATCTGCAGGTGATGCATCCACATGGGGTCCGAGACGCCGACCCAGAGACATCCCTGCTTGAAACTCTTAGGCTGGGCCTGCCGGGCTGCCACACTACCTACTGCCTCGTCCCAGCAATCCCAGACACTATAGACCCTGAAACGTTCCTCCCAGTTCCTCTCAGAGGCTATCTTCTTCAGGATGCTGCCGATGGAAGTCAGCGTCATGGGTATCCCTAAAATCAACTAGTGTTCATCCGGAAACGGTGGTTTCCGGGCGAAAACTAACCGGTCAGTTCTTTTAATTTACCTTCCACGAGGTTCCGGATCTCGTCCAGCCTTTCAGCGCTCAGGGCCTCGAAACGGAGGACAAGCACCGGCTGGGTATTCGAGGCCCGGATAAGCCCCCAGCCGTCATCAAATACAATGCGCACGCCGTCTATGTCGATGGTCTTATAGCGGGCTTGAAAGTATTCCTTGACCCTTTCCACCACGGCAAACTTGGATTCATCGGGACAGGGGACCCTGATTTCCGGAGTAGAAAAGGTCTTCGGCACGTCAGAGAGGAGTTCGCTCAACGGCCGTTCGGACTGGGCGACAATTTCGGCCAGACGGAGGGAACTATAGATAGCGTCATCAAAGCCGAGATAACGATCGGCAAAGAAGATATGTCCGCTCATCTCGCCGGCCAAAAGGGCCTTTTCCTCCCTTAACTTGCTCTTTATGAGGGAATGCCCGGCCTTCCACATGATGGGCCTGCCACCGTTTTTGGCTATATCATCATAAAGGGTCTGGGAACATTTGACTTCTCCGATGACGGCCGCAGCAGGGTTGGCCTTTAATATCTGACGTGCGAATAGGATGAGAAGCCGGTCGCCGAAAAGGATGTTGCCCTTTTCGTCCACGACACCCAGGCGGTCGGCATCGCCGTCGTAGCCGACACCGAAATCAGCCCTCTTCGAGGTCACCAGTTTTATAAGATCGCCCAGGTTTTCGGGAATAGTAGGATCGGGAAAGTGATTGGGGAATCTCCCGTCCACTTCGCAGTAAAGCTCTGTAACCTCGCAGCCAAAATACCGGAAGAGATCGGGCGCCACCAGCCCTCCCGTGCCATTTCCGGCATCTATAACTACTTTTAATGGCCGCTTAAGAGAGATGTTTTGTTTTATGTAATGCAGATAGGCGGGAATTATGGGAAATGAGAATAAGGAGCCGGTCCCTGAAGTAAAATCCCTGGCCTCGATGATCTTTTTCAGCCCCTGGATGGCCTCCCCGTGTATGGTCTCTTTTCCTACACAGAGCTTGAAGCCGTTGAACTCCGGGGGGTTGTGGCTGCCGGTCACCTGGACCCCGCCGTCCTTCTGAAGATGGAAGATGGAGAAGTAAAGGAGCGGCGTGGGGCAGAGGCCCACGTCTGTAACGTTGCAACCTGTCTCCAGGATGCCTTCGATCAGGGCCTTCTGAAAACGTTCCGAACTCAGCCGCCCGTCCCGGCCCACGGTGACATTTCTTAAGCCATTTTTGCAGATAACGGTTCCATAGGCGCGGCCGATGTCGCGTACCACCTCTTCGCTCAGGTCTTTATCTACAATGCCTCTGATGTCGTACTCTCTGAAAATAGCCGGGTTCACAGGGTCCTCCGCCGGGGTCACATCTTCATATGTCATCAGTTAATGCTCATCCGGAAACCACCGTTTCCGGCTTCACGCTTTCAGCGATCAGCGATTAGCTGTCTGCATGTTTGTTATCCGTTATCCGTTGTCCGACATTTTCTTTCGGTAAACGGTCAACAGTGAACGGTGGACCGGCTTCATGCCGATAGCTGAGTGCTGACAGCTCATTCGGCACCCTTCGGTTTCCGAATATTATGACTGGGTTTAAAACTTGCCCGCCTGAAACAGCTATGGGGCCTTTCGGCTATAACATTTTTCTCCAAAATTGTCTATTTTTGCATAACCCCGGAAAGGTTTGCGAAAAAACTAATATCACATCTCATAACTGCACCGGATATGCTCCTTACAGAACTCTCTGCTCCCGATCTTAAAAAAAATGCACATAATTTAAAGTTTTCCCGGCCGATACCGAGAAGAGAAATCAGACTCTCCGGCCATAGGCCGGCCACGGGCCGGGGAGAATAAAAGGCTAAAAAATATCTAGTTCAAGGAGGAAAAAAAATTTATGCCAGTTAGAAGGTACGTCTCGTTAATTCTAGTCTTGATGTTCGCGTTTACTCTGGTCGCATTCTCTGTGCAAGCTGTCGAGAAGACGGCTACAAAAGAAGAACCGGCTTTTGTAGGCTCAGCTAAAGGAGGCAAGTACCACCTGCCCTCCTGCAAACTGGCCAAAAAAATCAAACAGGAAAACATGGTTACTTTTAAGGATGTAGCAGAAGCTGAAAAAAAGGGATATGAACCTTGCAAGACCTGTATCCCGGCCCCAGCGGCTGCAAAATCAGATATAAAACCAGCTGCCAAGACACAGAAATAACCTCTTATGAACCTGATAAAGGGGCATCCGCCTTTGGCGGTTGCCCCTTTATACATTGCGGTTACGGATTATAGGCCTGGACTGGGAAGAAGAATGTTGGGCGAACTGTCCTGGAATGAGCTGAAAGAGACAGACCAGGCCCTTCAGTACGATATAAATTAATGCAAGATTCAAAGTACAAAATTCAAAATGTTGATGGTTTTTGTCCGAAATTTTACATTTTCCATGTTGCATTTTCCATTTTGCAATGAGATTTAGCGCATTTTTAACAGCGCTAAATTGTTACAAATTTTTTATCATCCAGAAATTTCAGCACCTTCTGCACGGCATCTCCAAGGCTTAAATTTTCTGTCTCTATCACCAGGTCGGGGTTCAGCGGTTCCTCATAAGGAGAAGAAACCCCTGTATATTCTTTGATAATCCCGGCCCGGGCCTTCCGGTACTGCCCTTTTGGGTCGCGTCTTTCACACTCTTCAACCGGGCACTTTACGTATATCTCCAGGAAGTTATCCCCCTCAAACCGGCTTCTTATGTATTCCCGGTCTGTCCGGAAAGGAGAGATGAAGGCCGCGAGGACAAGTATTCCGGCATCCGCAACGAGTTTTGACAACTCAACTATCCTGCGAAGGTTCTCTTTCCGGTCTCCAGGACTAAAGCCAAGATTACTGTTCAGCCCGTGGCGGATATTGTCGCCATCCAGGACATAGACGCGAATTCCTCTGTTGAATAATTCCTTCTCCACATGATGGGCAATGGTGGACTTGCCGGAGGCCGAAAGACCGGTGAACCATACCAGCCCGCTTCTGTGGTTATTCAGACGGTTTCTGTCCGACCTGTTTACGTATCCTTTATGCCAGATGACGTGATTTTGCATTACTCCAGCCCACCTATCTATTCACAATTCTGCCTGATCGATACCTTGTGTCCCGCGTCTCTCAGGGTTTTTTCCTGTCTGGCCATCTCCAGGTCGTGCTCAACCATCATATCTACCAGTTGATCGATCTCAACCCTTGGATTCCAGCCGAGTTTCTGTCTGGCCTTGGTAGCGTCGCCCAGCAAGGCATCCACCTCAGTCGGCCTGAAGTAGCGCGGATCGGTCTCTACATATCTTTCCCATTCCAGCCCCAGCTTCGAAAATACTTTTTCCAGGAATTCCTTGACCGAATAATTCTTGCCGGTGGCAATGATATAATCATCCGGTTCTTCCTGCTGGAGCATCAGCCACATGGCTTCCACATAGTCGCCGGCAAATCCCCAGTCGCGCTTGGCGTTCAGATTGCCGAGGTACAATTTTTCCTGAAGCCCCAGTTTAATCCGGGTGGCCGCCCGGGTGATCTTACGGGTAACGAATGTCTCTCCGCGTCTCGGCGACTCGTGATTGAAAAGTATGCCGTTACAGGCAAAAAGACCGTATGCCTCCCGGTAATTCACGGTCTGCCAGTAGGCATAGACCTTGGCCGCGGCATAGGGACTGCGCGGATAAAAGGGTGTGGTCTCTTTTTGAGGAATTTCCAGGACCTTGCCAAACATCTCGGAAGAACAGGCCTGATAGAACTTTACCCGCATCCCTGGCCTGTCCTGAAAGTCACGCACGGCCTCCAATAATCTCAGTGTCCCCAGGGCCACGACATCGGCCGTATATTCCGGTTCATCAAAGGATACCCGGACATGCGACTGGGCGCCAAGGTTATAGACCTCTTCCGGCCGTATCTTTTCCAGGATTCTCCGGAGTCCTGTGCCGTCGGACAGGTCGCCGTAGTGGAGAAAAAGGCGGCAACCCGGCTTATGGGGGTCCTGATAGATATGGTCTATTCTATCCGTGTTAAATGAAGAAGAACGGCGGATAATACCATGCACTTCATAATCCTTGGAAAGCAGGAGTTCAGCCAGATATGATCCGTCCTGTCCTGTGATACCGGTGATGATTGCTCTTTTCATTAGTACTCTGTCCTCTCTTTTCTGGTAAATAGTTCCCATCCGGAAACTGCCGTTTCCGGATTCACGCTTACAGCGATCAGCTTTCAGCCGTCAGCAAAAACCCAAGATAAACAACATATTAAGCTGAACGCTGATAGCTGAGTGCTGTAAGCTCGTCTGGAATTTTTTGGTTTCCGGACGAAAACTAACTATCTTTTCCCTGATTGGCGGTACCACTCGTACGTCCGCCGGATGCCGTCTCTCAGGCCGATTCTGGGCTCCCAGCCAAGTCCTTTTAATTTGCTGACGTCAAGAAGTTTTCGAGGCATACCATCGGGTTTGGTAGTATCGAATATAAGCTCACCCTCCAAACCGACCACTTCTCTTGTCAATTCAGCCAATTCTTTGATGGCAAGGTCCTGGCCGCAGCCGATGTTTATAATGTCTGAATCGACCGCGGCAGCGGCTGTGGCATTAACATGCCGCATAATAAAGATGCAGGCATCCGCGAGGTCATCTACGTGCAGAAACTCACGACGGGGCCTTCCGCTACCCCAGACGGTTACGTGAGGGGTAAGGCGTGAGGGGTAAGGCGCTATGCCAAGCGCAGCCTTAACATCCCCGGGAATAGACCCATATTGCGCCTCATCGCGGGCAAGGCCTTCCCGATCCTTCTCCAGGGTCAATTGGGCGAGATAGAACTTGCGGATTAAGGCCGGGAGCACATGCGATGTCTCCAGGTCGAAATTATCATTTGGCCCGTAAAGATTGGTAGGCATGACGCTCATAAAGTTGGTCCCGTATTGACGGTTATAGGACTGGCACATCTTTATACCGGCGATCTTGGCCACCGCGTAGGGCTCATTGGTAGGCTCGAGCGGGCCGGTTAGAAGATATTCCTCTTTCATGGGCTGGGGGCAATGCCTCGGATAAATGCAGGAGCTGCCTAAAAACAGCAGCTTTTTGACATCGTTCATATAGGAAGCGTGGATCAGGTTCGTCTGGATGGCGATATTGTCGTAAATGAAGTCAGCGGGATAGGTGTTGTTGGCCAGAATCCCGCCTACTCTGGCTGCGGCCATAAAGACATATTCCGGCCTTTCCCGGGCAAAGAAGGCCTCGACTTCGGACTGTCTCTTTAAGTCCAGTTCCTGGCTGGTTAGCAGGATCAGGTTGGTATAGCCCAGGGCCTTAAGACTGCGGGCGATGGCCGATCCCACCAGGCCGCGATAGCCGGCTATATATATCTTAGAATCCTTTTCCATTGGTTAAGAAATATGACCTCGTAAAAAACTAACTTATACCGCTAGCGGCATCCTATTTATACAGAGCCACATAATTATTTGCAAACATTGTTGTCCAACGCATTTAAATAACAATCAAATCCCCTGGATACCCTGTGCGGGAACACGGAGTTCTTTACTTTATGACCCTGATATTCTAATACTTCCTCGCTAATGACATATGAAGATGTGACCCCGGTGCTGTCCTATGCCGTGTATACCCATTTTGATCTGGTGGAAGAAAGGATCACGAGATGATTCTTCAATTCGTCTGAAGAGTGGAGCCGTAAGAACGGCAGTAGAAGACTTATTACATTCTTAGAGGTAGTGGGATTGACTTTCAGTCTTAACACACCTGGATGTTGCCTAAGCGGCAAGATTACCCAATCGCCAAAATGCTCATCCAGCGTAACGAGAATCCGATTTTCTGAGATAGCCGTCTTTAATATCCGTTGGTCATCCGCTCTGGCCTGGCCAACTTCAGAAGCCCGAACAACATCGTGCCCTTCCGCACGGAGAGCTTCAGCTACTTCCAGGCGGAACATTTGATCGAGATAGATTCGTAACGGTTCAGACATTGGCCACTCTAATTTCCGCATGCTCTATGGAAGCCCTGGCGTAAAGCAGTGCTGCCTGAATATCTTCTCTTTTGAGCTCGGGATAACCGGCCAATATCATATCCCATGGCTCCCCTTCCGCTATTTGCTCCAAAATCACGGAAACAGGTATACGTGTCCCTCTGATCACCGGTTTCCCGTTGCACACCTTTGGATCAAGTTCGATTCGATCGAATCTAATCATGTTTAGTCTCTCCTATGCTTATGTAGTCCAACCCCATTATATGTTTCTTCCAAGATAATAACAACGCTCGAACTACCCTTGAGTTCTATGCAACGGAGTGTTTCGAGAGAGTTCCCTCTGCATACATAAAAACATTGTTATCCACAAAGATCACGAGGTAATCCTTTGCTGATAGCCTTTCAAAATTAACCTCTTCTGCTCATTCCAGTCAGGCTCCTTGCCGGACTCGCGACGTTTACACTCCAGGAAAAACTTTTTTAGGGCCCGGGGTTCGGTCAGGTTTTTTTCTCCCTCCTCCTGTAGCATCTTATAAGCTGCCTCCCTCATCCAGGCGCTCAACGATTTAGAATGCTTCCTGGCTTGTTGCTTAAACTTAGCCAGATATTCCTCTTTTAGAATTGTACCCTGGCGGCCATACTCCGCACTTCCTTGTGTATGCTTTATGTGTATGTGTATCGTAGTTAATACCGACATATCTGTCAACTACTTACGTTATAAGTAACTAATGACATATGAAGATGTGACCCCGGTAACCTTACCAAAAGCGTTGCGGGAATGACAAAAAAAGAAGGCAATAACTATATTGATGAATTCGTAAAAAGCTGACTTATGCCGCGCGCGGCATCCTATGAGCAACGAACTTCATGAGTTCGTTGGAAGTCCTGAAATCGTCATGCCGGACTTGATCCGGCATCCACAACATATTGAACATGCATAGCGAGCGCATTCCCCGCTGCTTGCGGCGGGGTTAGCGAGCGAATACTATGCTTTTTACCTTACATACGGAGACTCCCCGCAGCAGGCTGCGGGGAGCTTCAATACCCCTTGTTGATTTCGGACGTTTGGTTTCATAATCCAAGGCAATACCGAACGACGTCCCAACAACAATGGGTCCCTACAATTCTTCCGGCCATTTTCTTGCCCCATGCAGTACACTAAGAATTTCAACCACATCATTCTTTACCCGGTAAGGGATGATGTAAGGAAAACCTGAAATGATAAGCTCACGAGTCCCCTCTACTCTTCCCGGCCTTCCCAGGCCTGAATATTCTTTAAGATGAGCGATTTCTTTCTTGATCCGCTCCGCCACATTGCGGGCAGCGCCGGGATTGTCGGTTGCAATGTATTTTCGAATCTCAACGAGATCACTAACAGCATCGCCCAGCCATTTTATTCGCATTTTGGGGGATCCTTCTCTTTATTAGAGCCCCAGGTATCAAGCCATGCCGAGACCTCTTCATGGTCTATAAATTTCGCATCCGGTTGATCGGCCTTTTTGACCGCATTTTCTATCTCTTGCACCTGCCATTCATTAGCCGCGATGAACTCCTTGATCGCGCTGTTCACAAGATAGGATTTCGATCGTGCAGTGGCCCTCGCAAGATGTTCAAGCCTTTTCTTTATCTGATCGTCTATCCTTATTGTTAAAGTGGCGCCCATTTGTATCCACCTCCTTGTAATACACAATAACACCTTGTATTACATATTGCAAATGATTCGTGCATAAAATCCATTCTCATCATTATTCCGTCGTTCCGACAACCCATTTTTTCCGTCTGCGCTCGTCTGCGGCTAAAAACTAATTCGTGTTTATTCGTGCAATTCGTGGCTAATCATCTTCCGGTAAAAATGTGGTCCCGCTAACTATCTCTTGACTTTTTCATGAATACAGCATACTATTTCATGAAAGATAACTTAGGGAGGGCTTTATGGCAAATTTGCAAATCAAAGGTGTTAAGGAAGACCTTTATGAAGAAATAAAGAGACTGGCAGCGGCCGAAAACAGGTCTGTCGGCCAGGAAATGCTTTTCCTCGTAAAGGAATATCTGTCTAGAAAAGGACGTATAGGCAACCTTAAAACGCCCGCGCAAGTCTTACTGGAACTTGCGGGCTCCTGGGAAGATGACAAGACCGCCGAAGAGATTGTGGCTGAAATCAGAAGCGCCCGCAAAAATTCTCGAAAGCTGTCGGAGGGATTCTGATGTATCTTCTAGACACGGACATCGTCATTTATAGCCTCAAAGCACATCCTGTCGTGCAGGAAAATTTGCGCCGGCATTACAATGATCCGCTCAAAATAAGCGTAATTACCCTGATGGAGCTGTATTACGGGGCATACAAATCGAAAAAGACGACCAGCAATCTGGCAAAAATAAAAACCCTCGAAAATTCGTTGGAAGTCGTTACGTTAGGCAAAGAGTCCGTTGACATTTTTGGTATGCTCAAGGCAAACATGGAAGCATCCGGCACTCCATTGGATGATTTTGACTTAGTCCTTGCGTCCTGTGCTTTGGCGCACAATTTGATATTAGTAACCAATAACTCAAGACATTTCGAGCGGATTGAAGGCTTAAAAATTCAAAATTGGACGATAATATCCTCCAAAAGTTAGCAGCGGCAATATCTCGCGACTCCCGCTTTGCCGTCCCATCGTTCCATTATTCCAGTATTTCAGCATTCCGGGCAACCCATTCTTCCCGTCTGTGCTCGTCTGCGTGGGTTAAGCAACGTGAGAAACAACGTCCCCATCGATCACGCAAGGGGCCGTAGCAATCGTTTCTAAAAATATTGTTCCCTGCGCGCTGATCCGGTCTATGTTTGGCGTAGTATTCCTGTGATAGCCGTAACATGACACATGGTCGGCCCTTAAGGCGTCTAATATAAGAACAATAATATTAGGTTGTTTTGAATTGTTCATAATTAGGTAGCGGTTAGGGGATAGGGTGTTGCGGATAGTCTGTAATTGAAAATAGAATATAGAAAATTCTATTCCCCTGACAGTATAATCTCAGCCCTTTCTCCCGTGGCTTCATTGAAAATGAGCAATTTCCCTTCTTCTTCCCCTCGTAACTGCTTGTTAGCATTTAATAACTCAATGCCATAAATCGTTCCATCAGGAGCTATGTCTACATTAAGTTCATCAGATATTTTTATCGTCTCCACCTCAGCGCTTTTTTCATGTAAGCGTATATAGGCTATGTTGTATTTGGGATCATACGTTAATTTCATTAATTTCTTGCCTCCTCTCATCTAAAAGTAGCGCGTTATTACAGTAATAACCAACCAGTCATTCCCATCTTGTACAGCATACGCCTCAACCTGTTTGGTTGTATAATGCCTACCGCGCCGCATGTCATTAAAAAAGAAATTACGTCTAAAGCCGGTACGCCCGAATTTTGCAGGGAAAGCCTCGCCTTTCTCCACAGTTGCGACGACCTCTTCTTCAGTCGTACCCCGTTCCAATAACCGCTCTTGAGCATGAATATGAAATCTTACCATTACTCGCTAATCAACTCCCTGCACCCATGGTGTAGCGAATTCTCTGTGGTCATCCTTATCTCAGCAGCATTAAAAACGTTTAGACGGCACCACATCAAAGCCCCTTTGGGTGAAGTGCTTATCAAAAGAAAGGGCAGCGTTAATACCAAGGTTTTCCATAGTAACAAAACTGATGCAATCAATTAAATCAAAGCCCTTATCCGAAAATTTTACGAACTCTTCCCATGCCTTATCTATCAGCTCCTCAGATGAATGTGACATTCGGATTAATCTGCTGGCTCGTAATGCCTCCCCAAAACGTATAGCCACGTTCTTACCCAGTCTTTTGGTTATCAAAGATAAAGACTCGGCAAATATGAACTCCGTGGTCACCATCGGATAGTTGCAATGCACAACATATTTTTTTGCCGCTCGATGGGCAGGGTCCTTAGCATCTATCAGGGCATAAAAGGCGCTTGTATCTACAAAAACCTCTTTAGTCATCAGTCCGCTCCGTAAAGCACATCTTCATATCTTTCCGCGATTGACTCACCGGTTCCTGCCGCCGTTCCGATAACCTGGAAAAAGGGGTCTTCCTGTTTTTGTCCTGCCCTCTTCTGTATATGCTCATCGACAAGCTCCCTGATAATCTGAGCCATGCTTTTTTTTTGCCGTTTGGCTAAATTCATAACATATTGATACCTGGTCTCATCCAGGTAAATCTGCGTCCTATGCACGGTCAATCCTCCTTGTCCGGCAATTTTCATATTTTCTTCAGGTCATACCTAACATATACATTGTGCTGTATAATGTATAATTTAATGGAGCATTTCTGTCAACAAAAATTGGACGGTACCGCCCCTGATATTTACTTACTAATGACATATGAAGATGTGACCCTGATGGCCCTCATGGGTTATGGTTTATGTTGTAATTTTGCACAAAATATGTATAAGATAAACTATGCGTTCTCACTTCTTATCCACTTGAAAACAGAAGCATTTTAATCGGAACAATCGACAAAAAGCTGTGGACCGCGGTTTTCACTCGAAGGAGCGACTCCATTCGAATCATATCAGTAAGACGCACCAGAAAGAAGGAGGCTGAATTGTATGGTGAAAAAGAAACCAGCTAGCAGCGTAGAAGAATTTGACCGTCGCTTTGATGAGGGCGAGGATATTCATCATCTTATTGACATGTCTAAGGCCAGGATTATTCGCCACGGGAAGAAAGTTCGTATCACGCTTGATGTAGCGGAAGAATTGGTCAACGAGATCGATCGCATCAGGGAAAATATCGGCGTAGACCGAGGCGCTTTAATTAAGATTTGGTTACACGAAAGGGTGAAACAAGAGAAGGCAACAACTGCGTAAAATTATGCCACAGTGGCAGCAAGATCATCCCAAGTTGACCTCTCGACCGAAATACCGGTGCAGCTCCCCTTCTATCTCTTTGAAAATAGGCAGGATGCTGGGATCATCAGACCAGGCTCCACATAATTCTAAAACGATCTCTCTTTTTTCTCTGATCTTAAGAATCGGCTCAATTCTTACCATCACCCGCGTGCCTTCCGGCAAACGAACCTTTTTGGGAAGCCGAATAGATCCCCTCTCAATTTTACTTTTTACAATAATGGTCATTGAACATGCATAGCGAGCGCATTCCCCGCTGTTTGCGGCGGGGTCAGCGAGCGAATACGATGCATTTTACCTTGCATACGAAGATTCCCTGCAGCTTGCTGCGGGGAGCTTCAATTTCCATATCCTTATCCCAGGTCGAGAATGTTATGCCTTGTTTTTTGATAGTTCAATTGGCGCTTACGTCCATTTTGAATGGACGATATAAAGGGTCCCCTATCAAAACCATTTGCCATGACCAGAAAGGGTTTGACAGGGCGTAGCACTCGGCCAAAGTCAGACGCCCATCGATCAACAGGGCGAAAAAAAGATCGGGCGGCGGAAAGGCCTGCACATACGGCTCAGCCACCGGTCCGATAGTGGCCGCTATCCCTTTTTCGAGCATAACCTTGCACCAGACCTGGCTGCCTTTATTCTTCAGCGTTGTACATTCCGAACTGGCGATATGAAACCCGACCGCGCCTCGGGCCCAGGTAAAGGCATCCACGTAGTGCGCCAGGCTGTACCATCCACAGTAAAAAGCCGCATCCGGACACTGGCCCGGCTGAAAAAGTCTTTCCTGAGAATCCGCTACCGCCCTCATCCGCTTACTCTTTTCCACTACATGGGCCGTATTGTGAATGGCACGATCATAAAATGCATAGCCGGCTAGTTTTTTATCGCCCGGATCCGGCCACCGGGCATCAAAGTATGCTGTGCCACGCAGCCCCTCTCTTTCCGTTTCAAGACTATCGTCAATAATGCGGAGGACAATCTCTTCTGAAGGTCCATCCAATCGGCTCACCACGATCACATTTTGTGGCATATTCTCGATTTTCTGTCCGCGGTACCCCACGAAATATTTATTGGGAACCCAGTAACCCAGCGGATAAGATTCTTCTCTGACTAAAGCCAGTTCCGAATCCACTGCAGCTCCTTGGGAAACTTTCCGTACCTGATCGATTTCCCTCTTAATTTGTGCCTCTGCGTTCTTCAGCGCTGCCAGTTCCTTGTTATTCTGCTCTTGCTCAGCCTTCTTTATCTGGTCCCGAATAGAACTCTTTTGTTTTTGCAGTTCTGATGAGTTTTTTTCGTCATCAGATGTAAGTTTCGGCGGATGCACACGCAACGGGATACCATACATAGTTACCAGACATCGAAACCGGCTACCTTCGGGGTCGTTTTTCTTAAGGAAAGCCCTTATAGGGGATGCGATGTGCGCTTCATAGTCATCTCTGCTGCAGTGTTCTGTAACAGGCGCTTTTAGTTCGATCAGGTTCTCTGCCGGAATCCCGCGCCTTTTTATATAGTACTTGGCCAGGTCACAACTGTGCCAGGCCATTTTATTGGCTACAACTAGCACTTCTTCGGGGGTAAGGGCACCGCAAACTGCAGGCGATATTATAAGCATAACCGTCTGAATCAGAAACCGTAGCAATACAGATAAAAGCAAAGATTTCAATTCGTTGTCTTTAAGCTTCCATGTAACCAAAAGAAGACCCTGCGTTGGAACGGAATTATCGGAATTACGTCCCCTTTCTTCATTATTCCTTGCTAATGACATATGAACGGGCTGTTGCCCAAATTCAAATTTGGTGAAAATTAACAATCCAGTCAAGACCTGCATTCAACAAAATCAAGAAGTTAAGTTTTCACTATGATGCGATATGGTAGCGGAATACCATAAAATTGCTTTGGGCAACAGCCCGTGAAGATGTGACCCCGATACTCGCTAAATCGTCATTCCTGCGGAAGCAGAAATCCAGAAGGGCCAAAAGACTGGATCCCGGAGCCTGCCCCGTACTTGATACGGGATCAAGCCCGGAATGACAGGAAACACTTATACTCGTATACTCGCAAAGAATTATGTCGCACTGACAAATTCTAGAAAATGGAGAAGCGAACCATCTGTAAATTTAATTCTACCTTCGATGATTCCAACATGAAAAGAACGCTTATCTTTCTCAATACAAGATTCGACCACATAGGGACAATCCGTAATCCATCCCTCGATTTCTCGAAAATACTCCTCTACGAGCACAATTCGGTCCTTGAGAGATCGTCGTGGTCACGCCTTAGTTGCTGCAAAGTTTCATATTCTCCCGCCCACCGAATATATTGGAAATCATCGCCCATTTCACCTCTATTGAACCTGGCATAGAACTGTTCAGTGCTCATGTGATGCTTTGTCTCTAATTCTTCGAGTTTTTTTTGAGTCCTCGCGATCCCCGCCTTAAACGCCTTTAGCTCATTTTGTAAGGCTATCCTAACCAAGGATTTTACGTTTTGGGCGTCCTCAGGTTCGACCGTAATTTTTACCATTTTACAGCACCTCCTTTTACTATTTTTTAAGGATACCATCGCCCAGGAAGGAGATCGAGTTTTTTGCGTGTCTCATCATTAGCAGCCCGGCCGGGCAGGATGCCCTCCCGCTCTAACGCTCTTCCGTCTTACCCCATGCCATCCCATCATTCCATTCTTCCCGTCTGTGCTCGTCTGCGTGGGTCTGCGGCTAACAGGCTTTGGGTTTTCGGATGGAAACTAAATAGACAGCCGCGGCCCCGGCATAACTGGTGACAACATCCCAGAAGGTATCCATTCTGGGATTCTGGATATACCTTAACTCCGCATGGGCAAAGACATCTATGACTTCCTTGGATAGGATGAGGGCGGTCAAAATGGCCAGGGATTTGATAAACGAATACCTTCTTTGGCATAGGTAAAATATTATTCCCCCAACCAGAAAATGCAAAAAGATATCGATCTGGATCCCATAGACCTCGATACCGGAAAGACTATAGAATTGATACCTTGCCTCCGACAAAATCTCCCTCACCGCATGGAACCCGCTCATAAGAATACTGTACATTTGCTCTCTGGAACATGCATAGCGAGCGCATTCCCCGCTGTTTGCGGCGGGGTCAGCGAGCGAATACGATGCATTTTACCTTGCATACGGAGATTCCCTGCAGCTTGCTGCGGGGAGCTTCAATTTCCATATCCTTATCCCAGGTCGAATACTACCCCTTAGCTTTTTGCAAGATTCCAATAATGTTACTCTGGGAGATAATGAAATGGGAGCCATAAAATATTTCAACCAAAAACTTGACAACCTCAATTATTTTCCCTCAACAGGGTACTTCATCAAAATCACGCCTTCTCCTGCCCTGAGACAAACTTCCTCAATACCTGGTGCTGTGGTTCCATCGGCCATAAGCGGAAAATAAACTTTATTGAGCTTAATAGGAGTCGAATATGTTTCATAATAAATTGCTGGTGTACCGTGAAATGCCGTCCTGTGCAATACGATTGCATTTATAAAATCTCTTTTCCAGACATCTGGTCCACCTCCAATGTCTTTCCCTTTTACCCACATAAGGTCATATTTACCCTTATTATGGCCGCTGACATCTGGCATACCAATATCTACATCCATAGCTGGAAAATAATAACTCCACTTATAAATATCTGAAAGTGGTGGTAACGGATCAACTGACTGATGTATCATACCTATAACTTTGATTTTTTCTCCGATACCATAATCCTTTCTAATTGGACTCTCTGTCGTTAAGGTTTTATTATCTACTTTCTTCACATACAGAATATCATCCCCTATTTTCACCCTCATGCCAAAATACGGTATGGATACTAACTGAGAAAAATCATCCCCATATATGTATTTAAGATTATTAGGAAGATATATCTTTAAAGGTCTTTGCAAAACAGCTTCTGCCTTGTAATAAAAAACCTCGTCCGAAAAAGCATATATATACCCGCCCTGTGTGTAATAAACAAAATAAGTATTTTCATTCATGCCAATATAGTGTTTGGTCAGAGCAACCATTGGACCTCTATTCGAACGGTCCCAATGAAAGTTCCTTTTAGTATCATAGTCGACAGTATCATTGTAAATAAAGAAGCCCTTTATCCCCCTTGGATTATTTTCCTTCAAAAAGTGATCGTAAGAAGCAAAACTTTCTTTGGCCCCATCTTCCAGTAGAATTCTTCGTGGAGAACTAGACTGCCTTACAAAGGTGTGGTACTCATAGAGTACCCAGTCTCCAAGACTAACAAAGTCCTTAAGATAAGGAGAGGCATTTGCCCCAATGAGGGTATTGGGCAACGCTTCTTTTATAAATTTGTGCACATCACTGTATCTTGCTTTTGATACGGACTTCCAAGTATCTGAGGTTTGATCTACAAAATCGCTGTTTTTTGCTGCCTGAGATGGGGTGGTGATTCCCACCGAAAGAGTGCCGTCAGCAGTATCAAACATTAAAGCCTTTGCATTACTTTTTTTAATTGCGGGGATTGCTTTATCGGCAACATACTTAGCAACAGTTCTAATGCCACCCTGAATATTCGCTGGATTATAGAAGATATAGTTCGGCCCCCAATATCCAGTCGCTCTTGACTGATACCGGAATCGAGCACCGGCATTTTCTGGAGGATTAGGATTATATTCCACTGGCGTGCCTCTATTGATAATATTCGGCGAATTAGGATCCCATCCTTTACACAATAGGTTATTGGTTGAACTGGCATGCCAATCGTCACCAAATATTCTTGAGGCGACAGGATACGTTCCCGCGCCTTGAATGCACAATCTCACCCACCACTTATTACGACTGTTGTTTATCACTGTCCTTTCCCAATCTGCCGGAGGAATAAATCTAACCGTTCCGTTCTTTTTAAACACTTTTGTCCCATCGTCTACGTCCAAATTGCTCCAACTTGTCCCATTCCAATATTCCCATCTCGCCTCTACATCTTTTCCCTCAGTTGACAAAAGAAAATTTATCTCGTCAAAAGGCTCTTCGTATCCAATGTAAAGCTCATTTCCGAACTCAACATTACCAAGATTGATGTCATAAGCTTCTTTTGTCCTATCAACTATTCTGTCACCTAACAATCCCCTGTATTTTACCAATACGCCGTTTTTACCTTCAAGGCAGCCAAACTTATCCATCATATTCCATGGCTTCTTTGCCTGAAAATTGATCTTCATATGTAATAACATATCTTCAAAACTCCACCCATGGGCTTCGGCATAATCTTTGATACGCGGTATCTCGTTTGAATATGTTCCAATTATTGTCTGGTATGTAGTCCATACGACGTTGGAATTGTAACCGGTTACATCTGGCCCGCCCACTGACCAATCAAAATGTTCGGCTATCCATCTTACTACCCTAGATTTGAGCGGCTCTGGTAAATAATTTGCTCCATAAGGCACTATGCCCTTTTTGAATAATGTTGCGTTATCTTCTGAATTACTGTTTTCCACTGAAATGATCAGACTCAATAAAAGAAAGGCGATTATGATTCTCTTAGGGACAGGTTTATGTATGTTCATACCGCCCCCTCAGATCCATTAATTTAAACAGTTTTAACATTCTTCTTAAGAACCTATTATGCCATGCGCCCTGGTGCTCCTTTATGAAGTAATACAGATATCTCCCCC
Organism: Thermodesulfobacteriota bacterium; assembly: GCA_031082315.1. Lineage (NCBI taxonomy): Bacteria > Pseudomonadati > Thermodesulfobacteriota > Thermodesulfobacteriota bacterium. Next base: position 143,614 of record JAVHLC010000003.1, on the reverse strand, counting down.
CCGGATAAATAATCTTTCCTCTTTGTTCGATATGCGGTACGCCAATACGTTTAATTCTTGTATAATCTTCGCCAAAGACGTTTCTTCTTTCTTGCCTATCTCCTGAAGAAAGAGTCGTGGCCAAGTAATATTTCTTTGAAATATTGATGGCGTCTTGGTTGTATCCCCCGCCGGGCCAACATAAAAAGTCGACCTTTTTATTTAGATTTGCCTCAATTATCCGCTTAGATTCTGACAACTCCCAGTCTAGGCGTTTCAAGTATTCGTCATCTGATTCATAGGTTTCTTGAAGTTGATTCTTTTGGTTATAATTTTCGACTACCGATACTAGCGTCTCTCTCCAAGCGAAATTACGGAAGAATTTGTCTCCCTTCGATGACACATAATCAACAAGATATTCGCTGAGTTCGGGATCGGGATAAAAGCGTCTGGCTTCCAGTGATTTCCCATACTCATAAACTGGCATTCCATAGGGCTTTTTATTGGAACGATCTTCGAAGAGATACTGCCATTTCATATCCGGAGCCTCATTCCAGTCCATCCATATGTATTTATCACCAGGATGTCTGAAATCTATTATTTGGGGACCGCTAAAGTACCATGTATGCGTCATGGCATGCGATTGGATGTCCATGACGCCATCCTGCTCCATCTTTTTTATTTCAGCCCATGATAAAAACCCAAATGAGCTGAGGTCATCCGGACCAATTTCTCTTTTCCACACATCTCGCAATGTAGAACGGCAATGCGGTGAAGGATCAACAAATTCAGGATTTACAAAGATTGTTCCTTTAAAACCATATTTTTCCAAGATGGGATATGCGTAAACCCAGTTGTCGAGATAGCCATCGTCAAAGGTTAACACAAAGGAATTTTTAGGTTTTGGTTTCCCAGATTTCAGACATTCATACAGGTCTTGTAACCCGATACTATTAAAACCTCTGCGTTTCAAGAATTGAATTTGACTCTCAAAGGTTGTATATGGAACTGTCAGAAAAGACCATATCCAATTAGGGTTCGGCACTCCCACAGAATGATACATGAGTACCGGGATACCTGTCTTCATGTTTTTTCTCTCTGCATTTCTGAAATGATATGCCTATGTTTTCCACCAGTCGTTTTAGGAATAGCATCAACAAAATGAACCGCTACATCCATATCTTTACTTACCCGTTCTTTCACGAACAATTTGATGTTTTCAATTTTTTTTTCATCTTCTAGGGTAAATATTTGGGACTTCACAATATATAAATTAATGTTTCGTTCATTTGTTTGATGAAACTGGAAGTTTTTGACTCCGTTAATCCCATACATCTGTCTTACAAAAAGGGTCCCATATATCGTTTTCCTTTCTGGCGTAATAAAACAGTCGCAAGTGCGGCCTATTCCCATCTGCATGAGAGGGAATCCTCTCCCGCATGCACATACATCATCTTTAGGCTGTCCAAAATCTCCTATCTCATATCTCATAAGTGGCATCGCATAGTTTGTTAATGAAGTTACGATTATTTTTTTGACTAGCCTATTATCATCTTTGACAAATTCAACGTATGCCGAATGGGATAAAATATGCATGTTACCATTTGCACATTCGGAGGCAATTCCCGGCACCTCTCTACTTCCATATTGATCATAAACTTTACATTGAAAGTTTTTTCCAATCATCTCTCGCTGCCATCCAAAGAGTTGCTCCGCTGATGTTAACACAGCCCTGACATTGGTAACTGCTATATTTTCATGTTGTATGAATTGCGCGAGTTCCGCCAAAACAGAACTATAGCCGTACACAAAAACCTCTTTTTTTGATTCTATCGTCTTTATCCATCTATTCATTGTCTCCGCATCATAGCTATATGCATTCAATATTATATTGTTGGAAAATATCTCTTTAATCTTTTGAAAAGAAAATGTTGCCTTCTGGAATTCCTTAGGGTTTCCCCATAAGCTTATTACCGTACCCTTACCATTCCACCCGGCCCATGAAAGTCCCAACATCCAATTTGCATACATCTTTTCGAATAATTGTTGGTCCTGATAGAAGCTCAATGGTTCTCCGGTTGACCCGCCGCTACAATTTAATATAAGAGAACGTATGTCATATTTAGTCGAGCAAAGGGTAGGCAGATTGAGTTTCACTGTCTCCCTTGTAAGAACAGGCAACTGAGAATAATCATAATGGGTTCTTATATCTTCTGGTGTAATGCCCAGCTCATTAAACAGCTTTGCGTAATAAGGCACCGTAGTATATGCATGCCTGATCAGGTCTTTTAATGTTTCGAATTGGAACTGATTCACTTCATCAAGTGTTAACCATTGAATCTTTGAATATTCTTCAAAATATTTATATCTTTCGAGGCCCTTTACGTAGCAGCGTACTCTACCGATAACGTTCAACATTTTCTCATCCTAGCGTCGCGAAGAGATTACGGTACTTCATCATCATGATTTCTTTGCTGAAGTATTGCTTAACAGTTTCTAATGCATTTTTTGCTATACGTTCAGAGAGATTTTTATCCTTGAGTAACTGGAGAATAGCCCCTGCCAACCGGTCAGGATTCTCAGAAGGAACGACAAGGCCATTGACTCCATCTGTAAGTATTTCGGAAACGCCACCGACATTAGTCGCAATCACAGGCTTACCACAAGCCATTGCTTCAAGAATCGATATAGGGAAACCCTCCCTCTTGGAGGAAAGGACAAAAATATCGAAACCGGCAAGCAGTTCAGGAATATCATCCCTCTTGCCGAGCAAGATCACATTATCGGAGAGCCCAAGGATACTGATCCTTTGCTCTATTTCCTGCCTTAATTCTCCATCACCGACAACTACAAGAATTGTTTCATGATTTTCATCCAAAACATGCAAAACATGTGAAAATGCCGTCAATAAGGTAAAGTGGTCTTTCGGATCCGATAAACGTGCTACATTCCCAATAACTGACTTTTTATCAGTTCCAACCCCCTTCCCCAATTCTTGCTTTTTCCCTTTGAACTTCTCCACATCAACACCGTTATAGATAACCTCAATTTTGTCTTGAGGAACCTTCAGCTCGGCAACAAAGAAATCCTTTAGATTTTTTGAGACACATATGACCTTTTCAACAAGATATGACATAACTTTGGCCGCAAATCTCATTTTTTTATATTTCGAAATAGAGTATTTCGCATGTTCTGTATAGACAATCTTCACCCCTGCCCATCTTGCAGGAAGCAGTACATGCATAAGAACATAAATTCCATGAACCTGAAGGATACTGACAGATTGCTCTTTTAACAACTTGTAAATCTCTCTCCACAGTTTCATTTTGCCTTTTTCTCCGGCATTTAAATAAAAAATGGGTATTCCTTCCTTCTTTACCGCCTCTGCCAACGGGCCTTCTTTCCCAAACAGACCGCAAACAGACGTCTCGAATCCATCCTCGGATAAATTTTTGCTTATTGAAGCCGCAAGCCTCTCTGCCCCACCGAAATCCAAAGTGAAAATTACTTGCATTATGTGAATTTTCTTCTTCATGTTCTTTTCTTGATTACCCTTGCAGGGTTGCCCACCGCCACTGAATAATCTTCTATTTCTTTTGTAACTATGCTCCCAGCACCTATTACGCATTTCTTCCCCACGTTCGCCATAATGATTGCGCCGTTGCCTATCCAGGTATCTTCACCTATTCTAACCGTTACTCGAGAACCCTTCTGTAACATTATTGGCACATCCAGCGTCGAGAAGTTATGCGTATACTTTCCACTTAAGATATGCACATTACTTCCGATTAGGACATTATTTTCGATTACGGAGTCTGAAATTATGCAATTAGCTCCGATATAAACGTATCTTCCTATTTCACAATTTGGCGTAGAAAAAAGCGTACCAAAACTGATTATGCATTCTGGAGAACATTTATTCAATGATAACCAATAGAATCCCGTTCTAATATAATTGCCTATGGCACCAGGCACTAAACTCATGAGTTGTGAAATTCCCTGGAAAGTTATCTCCCTTGGGAAAAACAAGGAGTTTAGTTTATGAAATAAAAAGAAAGGGAACGCAACAAGTACGCCTACACCAAACACCATCTTCTTAATTAAATTCTTCACAAAACCAATTCTACCTCACCGTACAAATTATTTTTGTTGATTGATGCCCCTTGCAAAGGAAACCATTACCCTGTCTATTCCCGTGTGGTCTTCTACAACGAGTCTTATGCCTGAATTAACATCAGATGGAAGGTCACTGGCGAAATCCGTGGGCAAGCTTGAAGACAGAGACTGACTATCCGCACAGGATACCATTGAAAAAAATATGAATGCTAGTGTAAGGCAGATTCTCCTAATTTTCTTATCGTCTCCACCCGGAATCACCGTGTGATAATCATTAGAAACATTAAACCGTTTCATCGTACCCAAAGCTCCAGTTAGGATTCTTAAGATGCTGTGTTTTAGTAATATAATTCTTTCTCAGATAAGCCGAAAATGGACCGATCCTTGCCAGCCTTGCTTAGTACGCGATCTACAATGGATAAATTAATTTTTCCTTCCATTTCTATCCTTTTCATCGCCTCATCACGTGCCATAAGACCGGCGCGGATGTTTCTACTGAAAAGATCATCTTTTTCTGTGGCATTGATAAGTTTTTTAAAACAAAAATTTTTTATTGAATCTATCTCGCAATCAAACCGCCATGGCGACTCATTGTCTTTAGATTTTTCCCAACCCAGTTCGCTGTAAAGGACTCGCTCTATCTCTTTTTCATCATAGGGAATCCAATAAAACAGGGCCGTCTTGCGAGTACCTGAATAAAACCGACGAAGGAAGGGCGTATTGCCATCCATAACTAAAAATACCTTCAACATGGATTCTATATTCCGAGGATTTATATAAGAACTCCTCTTTAAAACGTTCTTAATGAAATTCATGATAGCAGTCCGGCTATATAGTGCTTTAGTAGCAAACCCACCAACGGCGTCGTTCTTGAAGCTCGTTACTTCGTATGGATTCGAACCGTCGATAATCAGACCCACTCGGTTTCTCCTGGCAATTCTGAATATCTCCCAGTAGAACGGTTTACAGGGAAGACAAAGCATATTTACTGTTGCTAAAGAGGGGTTTCGAAGCCAAATTTCTAAATTCCGGGCAAAGCCCGCTTCATGCAGCCCAGGCCGAAATCGATATTGCACAATCTCAACGCCCAGTTTTTCCGAGAGCTTGCGCATGTTAATCTTTGCCTGTTCGGAAGTAAAGGGGTTGGCATAATTGACGCATAACACATCTAGACCATATTCTCGAACCATCTTCCATGCCACATAAGAACTGTCCCGCCCTCCACTCATCGGCACGATACAGTGGTACTTGCTATTTCTTCGTTTCTTCTCTTGACGGTAGTAATCAATAAACTCGTCAAATCTTTCCTTACCTGGCAGCAAGACCGGTTGATTCGCTTCATATTTGCAGTAATTGCAAACCCCGTCATCGTCAAATTCTATGAAAGGAATTGTTTCTGGTAGAATACACTTTTTACATCGCTTCATACTGTTGCTCCTATTCTTTGCCTGCCAAAGTCCTGCTTACAAAAACATCTGCGTCAGGTATATACACTCCCATGGTTTATTTTTTAGCTCGAACTATATAACCCTCTCTCTTCCAAAAGTCGCCAAGCTCCGTAACTAAAAAGGGTAATTTAAGCAGGGTAAATATATGTTGTCCTATTTTTTAGCTAACCGCTTCATCCAGATCCTTTACGATCCGAGCAGGATTACCTGCAACAACAACATGGGGAGGGACATTTCTTGTCACTACGCTGCTGTTAGCAACTACAGAACCTCTTCCTATGGTGACCCCTTTTAAAATAACACTATTAGAAGCAATCCAGACATTATCTTCAATCAATATGGGCTTGCTACTCTCTTTGGGGGCAGGCTTATTGGCAATTCTTTCAGCAGGATCAAGAGGATGCAAATCATAACTGAAAATGCCCACCCTGTTGCCGATCAGGACATTGCTTCCGATTTGAATATCACAACCCACTGTAATCCCTACCTGGTATCCCAAATGAGTATTATCCCCAATAGTAAGAGTCGGCTTATCAAATATCTTAACACCGCTGAATGTGGAGACCCCGTGTAAGGTGACGTTATTGCCAACGATCAGTCGCAAGTCTCCCACAATCTGTGGGATCCCTACAAATAATTTCAGCCCCTTTCCTACTTTTTCACACCTGCTTTTAAACAGGGGCTCATAATATAAGAACTGCTTCAAGCTATGCCACGAGGATAACCTTAACTCTCTCTCCCAGTAGAGCAGGAAATGCACAGGCTTAATAACTGGCATATTGATAGAGCGGATAGATTTTGCTATTTGATACAGGCGGTCATAGAAAGGGGTTTCCCGTCGCCTGATTTTTAATGAAAGATCTCTTAAAAACATCTCTTTTATTTAAACTTTCCTATGTGAAAGAAGTTCCTTATAAAGGGAGATAATTTTGTCTACTCTTGTTTTCGGATTAAATTCTGAAAGGATTCTCTCCTTTCCAGCTTTTCCATACTGCGACATTAGTTCAGGGCTAGATATTACATTTATTATCGCATCAGCTAATAGTTCTGGATTCATAGGCTTAACAAGCATCCCCGTAACATCATCAATCACCACCTCTGGAATCCCGCCGACATCGGTAGCAACCACTGGCTTTTCAAATAGCATAGCCTCAAGCGCGACATTAGGCATACCTTCGCTAAGGGAAGGAATTACGACCAAATCGAACGTCAGGTAGTAGGGCACCATTTGTTTCTGATAACCGGTAAAGATAACATGCTCGTCCAGTTTGTATTTTTTGACTTTTTCCATCAATAAATCTTTATCCTGCCCCTCCCCGACAAGCATTGCCTTTATATTTTGTATATGTTCTCTTACAAGCCTGAAAGCATCTATAAAATACTTGTGTCCCTTTTCAGGGCTAAAGCGGCCCACAACTCCAACAGCTTTTTCATCATCCTTAATTCCATGGGTATCCCTGACGCTTTTATTAATAGATAATTCTTTGTATTCTGACGGATCGATTGCATTCACAATGGTTCTTACTTTTTTCCCATCAATCCAATTCATGTTAAGTTGCTTTTTGAGTGACTCTGAAACTACAACAACCCTGTCTGCAAATCCTAAAATGAGCCGGTCAAGCTTAGAATATAATTTAATTTTGAAGTCTTCTGCCGTCCAACCATGAACAAAAGCAATCCATGGGAGTCCCGTCATGATTTTCAATGCCAAGCAAAGTATATGTCCCTTATAGCCATGGGACTGCAAAATTTGTATTTTATGTCTTTTGATTAGGTGATATGCCTGTGGAATCAGTAAGGGATCATATGTCATTCGTTGTTTTAAGGCTAAAAAAGGAACATCCAATTTTTGTACTTCATCCCTAAACTGCCATTTTTCGATTGAACCTGTATCAAACGAAACAATAATAGGTTGCGCCAGATCGTTCCCCCCGCACCTCAAAAATTGTAATATCCCTTTGCCAGGCCCGCCGACATTAATAGTATCGATGGAGACAAAAATCTTGGGTTTCATTTCACTGTTTCTAAGGCATTCTCGATATATGAAGAAAAAAGTAATGCCTTATTTTGCCAATCTTCATTTCTCACGGCAGCTATTTGACTGGATACATCGACTTTCTTGTCGATTGATTCTTCGATTTTTGTAACAAATTCATCCTCGTTGTTGGCTATATTAACCCATTGCCTATATTTCATCGTTTCAGGCAATGCCGTTGATACAATCGGTTTTCCTGTCGCAAGGTATTCTTTGAGCTTAAGAGGGCTTATGTTATCAGTCAGTGTATTGCGTACATATGGGACAATACACGTATCAAAATAAGAAGCATATCTTGGTAATTCAGAGTAAGAAACGGCATTAATATAATAAAAGTTTTTATATTTCTTAAGCCTTTCTATGCTCACCATACTCTTACCGATTATCACTAGTGACCATTCAGAATGCCTAATTAAAATATTTTCGAGTATCTCTTGATCAGACCGTTCATCAAATAACCCCCAAAAGCCAATTATGGGCTTAGGGATTCCCTCCATTACGCCTACTTCTTTGGAGATATTATGAGGGAGAGAGACACTTGAGAAATGTTCAAGATCAACCCCGTGTGTAAGAAGATAGGTAGGGCCACGAGGTGATTTTTTGTTTCTTTGAAGTTCATCCGAGACAGCTACAATAAAATGGACGTTCTTTACTAAAATGCTCTCCATTTCTCTGACCAGATTTTTATCTACACCAGGCCACTCTGAAAACTCATCAACGCAGTAGTAAACATCCAGGGATTCCCTGAAAGCTCCAAGGTAATCAGCCGCGTTAGGCAATGTTGCGATGAGGATGGGGTCTTTGAATTCAAATCTTTTCATTGCCGTGCGGACCGCTCCGATAACAGAAGACCTGTTGAATGAACGGATAAGCGAAATGGTATTGTAGGGAATCATAAAAGGATTGAGCACGGTCAAATTTCCCTCTTTTCGTTCCTCTTGCCTTGGAGATATCCATGACAATATCTTTTCCACGCCCCTTTTGACATCGTAGAAGGTAAACCGGGGCCTCCTCATGCCGATGGTATTTACCCAGATTATTCTGTTATCTGGCAAGAAATGCTTCATAATGTGCTGACAACTAAATGGATGTCTGCCCCAATCATCAGAAAAAACTATAAAGTCTCTATCCTTAATCATCTCAGAATAAACCAAAGACTAAAAGTATCCCAACTCTTTTAGCTTACTTTTGATTAGTGCCTCACCTTGCCCGGTATCTGCCCGTTCTTCTTTGGCCAATTTTTCATTATATGTCTCAATAAAGTGTATAGAGTTATGGGCAAGATATTTCTCTGTGAAAACGTCTTCCAGGACCCTCCCGTCCATATCCATTCCCACAGGAAGACCCTTCAGTGCAAGCAATGTTGGCGTAACATCGAGAACGGTGGCGCCATTTATTACATGCCCCCTTTTTATATCAGGCCCTTTTATAATAATAACACCTTCCAGATCATGAGTGCCGCTTACATCGGTATTCCTAATCTCAATGAGATCGGAATAGTGGCAATGGGAACCATGGAGGATTACTTCGCTTTGTGGTGACACATTCCCGAGGTTATTAATAATCAACCTGAGTGTCTGATCGTTAAACTTAATTACTGTAAACAATCTCTCCCCGTTTTTTTTCAAACAGATCTCACGCAGCCCTTGTGTAATCTCCTCTGTGGCATCCGGTGATAAGCCTTGTTTAAGATGTAGAAAAACCTCATAAGAAAGATAACTAGCCCTTTCGATTTCAGGGGTCTTAAGCAAACCTAGAAATTCCTCTATCTTCAAGCCGTGGGCATCGGGTGTGCATTTAGTATCTGCTTTGAATCCGTGATCCGACACAATAACCACAGTAGAATCTCTGTCTAGGCATTTTAATATCTTTCCAATAGCCTTATCAGCTTCAATATACATGTCTTTAATTATGTTCCGGTACTTCACAATGTCCCGCTTACGAATTCCCTCAAAATGTTCCGGCTCCATATATTTCCAGTAATTATGGGAAAGGGCGTCTGTCTCGACAATTACGTAAGCAGTAAATTCAGGCCGATACTGCTGATATAGGTGTATAAATGCATCTCTGTAGAGCCGATGTCTGATTATTTTTTTTATATAATAAATATCTTTATCGGTAGGCTTACATATTTTTTCATATCCAGCCACTAAAGCTGACTGGATAACCGTTTTAAAAGAAATACCATTGGCCAAACACCGCAGCCCCAGTTTGTAAAAATATTGCCACGTTCTTTCCTGCCTCGCTTGCTCAGCCTGTTCCAATTCCTTTAAGAAGGCATACTCCTTAGGGATGGTCTCGGTATCTCTGGCCAACCAATCAGGGATAAGGAATCCGTGCACATCATCAGGCGGCCAAGTTATCAGCCAGCCAACGATGCCTACTGTTTCTCCGTGGTCACTAAGGATATTCCATAAGCGTTTTGTTTTTATGTCATGCGCGGTATTGAAAAAATTGGTAATCCCGTGTTTTTCCGGTGTCACGCCGGAGGCTATGCTCGTCCATACGCTTGGCGAAAACATCGGTTCGTAGGATCTCAGCGTCCCGTATACACCGTTTTTCATCAGATAAGAGATGTTGGGAAGCTTCCCATCCTTCTCCAACGGTTCGATAATTTTCCATGTAGCTCCATCGAGACCAATAATCACTATTTTTTTAGCATTTTTCGCCACTTATATATCCTTAACAGACTTTATCCGCCTTAACTAAGGCTTTTGAAGTATGGTTATAATATTACTCCTGAATGACTTAAATGGTCTCAGCAATTTCATCCGGATAAAAAGCAGATGAATTATCGCCAGCGGAGGGATAAGCGCAAATGTGGATTCTGTCTCGATCATTCTTAGCTTTACTATCTCAAAGCCGGTTCTTTTCGCCACTTCTGCGATTCTGTCCAACGTATTTATTCTGTAATGGGTTGGAAAAACATCGGCTTCTTCTCTGCCCTGTAGAAGTTTAATAAGCTTAATCTTCGCAAAATCGGGCACAATCCGTACCAAGGAAATAGAGCATGAGTATCTGGGCGTATGGAAGATAACCACACCCCCAGGATTCAACACTCTATATATTTCCTTAAACTGTTTTTCAGGACTTTCGATGTGTTCCATTACCATATTGGCGCTCACCAGGGTGAAGCAATCATTCTTAAGCGGGAGATTGCTTATATCTCCTCTCAATCTATTCTTTAACGTTGCATGTTGCATTAGGGACCTCATATCGTAGTCTATGCCAACGGCTTGTTTACAAGTCGCTACCAGTCTTTTTTCTTCTTCTAGTCGCCAAGGTGGGAGAACTTGATGACCACAACCTAAATCGAGCCATTTTGTTTTATCATTGACATATTTCTTCAGCATGTCCTCGTAGATAGTCTGGGAATATTTTAGAGTTGGAACTATCAATCTCTTAGCCGCCCAATAAAATCTGAGCAAGGCTTTTGTAATCACTTCCATTTTATGGGTGCGTGAGAACTGGGGTTCTTTCTAAGGTTAGGATATTATGCATGGCCACCTTCTGCATAGCAACTGATAATCCCAACATAAAGTACAAGTAATCAAAATATGCCTGAGAGAGAAAAAATCCCGAGACGATATACCCCGACATACCTACCTCAATTGCATGGCTTAACCAGATGAAATCTTTGAACCCTTTCTCATCTTTCCATATTTTTTGCAACCTTCTCATCTTCAATACAGTTCCAAAGGTAAGAAATACAAATAGGATGAGCCCCACTATGCCAAGCTCAACCACAATCTGAAGAAAAGAGTTATGGACTGCTGACCACTTGCCCGGGGTACCCAGGGAGATGCCGTATGCTGTCGTAAAATTGTCTATGCCCACCCCTAAGATAGGATGAGTCAAGAATATCTTTAGGCCCTTTTTCCAAATCTCTGTCCTACCCCCACCTGTTTCGTCACATTCAGTTTGGGGGTTCCATATAGTTGATATGCGGTCCCAGTATGTGTCGGGGGCAAAATGAATAAACATAATTAATACTAGAATGGCAACAACAAGTAACTGTGCCTTCATGTTCTTTCTTGACTTTAGAAAAAAGTACCCTCCTGTCGCAACGAGCCCGACAAAACCTCCTCTGGAAGCAGACATAATAATGGTCATCACTATCAGGACAAAGCATATCGCCAAAAATATTTTTCCTAATCCATGGGTATTCTTAAAAAAATAGATGACAAATGGTAGGGAGCATACCATTACAAGCGCTATATCGTTGGGATCATACATGCCCGTAACCGCGTGATAGTGTGTAATTTCCGCATTTATTGACATCAAACCTATAAGAAAAATACTAACCATGAAAGCCCATACCATCTTCCTCAAATCCTTAACTTGTCTCAATACACGCGTCATAAGAAAGAAAAAAACCAAGGTCTTGAGATATGACCCGATAAGAAAATCAAGACTGTGCCCGGGCCATACAGATGTAGGTATTGTAATGATCCCTAACATTAAAAGACCAAGCACATATTTCTCTTCCTTCAGAAGCGCGATCTTCCCTAATCCCCTGGAACGGCTCTCGATAAAAAAACAAATAATCATACCCCCGCCCGTAAGATCGCCAAGAGGGATGGGGGAGTGCAGAAGTATGGGGAATAGCTCGTGAAGACGTCCACCTGTAATGATAAGATAAGCCATAAGAAAGGCTGTTGTGAGCGGAAACATATTGGGAAGAGGAGGGATTTCTGTATTGTCGGATAGGTTTATTTCAGAAATTGTCGACGATTCTATCTGGCTCACGACTCACCCACCGTTAACTGTTTGATAGTATAGAAACAAGTCTGCCAGTCAATTCCTTACTACTAAACTTTTTAAGATAGGCGTCTTTGTTATACGTATTCTCATCGAGATCTGTCGGCGTTATATTATTCATAGAGATATACCTGTTGTAACAACCAAGAATAGCCTCTTTTATCTGTAAAATATTATCAGGCGCAACAATAATTCCTCGGCTGTAATTTGTTATTAAATCCCTTGTTGCACCATCAGGCGTAAATGCGATAATGTCAGAGCCAGAAGCTGTATACTCATATGCCTTTGCTGGAATCTGATAATATTGATCTGGAGCAAACAACAGGAGGACATGTGAACATACCATTAACTCTAACGCCTCTTTGTATGGGATTGGGTCCAGTATTCGTACGATAGAGTCTATATTATATTTTTTAGCCATTTCCTTTACCGATATGCCCTCTGCATATTTACAGTTGCCCACAAGTTTGATTTCGAGTACTTCTTTATTGATTTTTGAGTCCTTTATTAGCCCTGACATGGCCTTAAAAAAATTATCGGGACTCCTCCCGTAATAAAGGTTTCCAGTATAGGTAAACGTAAGCTTTTTGTATTTTTCTTTAATTACAATATCTTTGAAATCTTCCGGATCATATCCATTCGTCAGCGTTTCAAGCTTTTGACGATCTACATAGGGATAAAGTTCTTCGTATCCCCTCCTCAACCTCTCTGTAACAAAGACAACCTTATCCGCAGACTCAATCACCATTTTCTCCATTTTTCTTTCCATACGCTCGGAAAATCGGCTTCTGGCTGACATCATCTTCTTATGAAAAGTCAGACACCATGGATCTCTAAAATCAGCAACCCATTTTATGTTTGAATATTTTTTTAATAATAGCCCCATGAGATGTACGGAGTGAGGAGGACTTGTAGTCATCACATAGCGAATGTTTTCTCTCTCAATAAGAGTTAGGGCCTTGAGAAAACCGAAAGGAAGCCACCCCAATCTATCATCAGGTAGCCAACACAACGAATTTATAAGCCTTTTTATTTTTGCAAAACCAACATCCTTTTGATTCTTCTTCTCAAGAAAATCTTGTGCTATTTTTGTTTCAATAAGCTGTTCAGATTTATTAGCTTTATAACATAGACTCTTTATTCTCAGATAGATACTATTGAGACTCGGAAACATCGCTGTCCTGAAAACGTTATCCGGATTGCCGTAATTAGTACTCTTCTTCCCATAATATTTCCCTTTTACGGTAATCACATATGGTTCATATCCAAAATCAGGCAGATATTTTACGAAACGGGATGGCCTTATTGCACCAACAGCAATGTCAGGCGGAAAGTGATAGGCTATCATCAATATCTTTTTATTTCCCATTTTTTATCTTTGTTCGTGCTTCCTTGTTAGTTAGTATGTTTATTATTCTGACAGCCGCCATCCCATCCCACAGTTCCGGCACACAGTTTTTTTGACCCCATTTTTTGAGACTTTAACGCTTCGTCAATAATCTTGCCTTTATCAGTACCAACCAGTTTATTAGTTCCTTCGGTTATTGTAACAGACCTTTCGGTATTTTCACGTAGCGTTAAGCAGGGAATTCCCAGAACGGTTGTCTCTTCCTAAATGCCACCTGAATCTGTCAATACCAGTTGCACGTTACTAATAAGCTTAAGGAAATCGAGGGCGCCGACCACGCTGCAAATTTATTCCTTAACCTCTGGGTAGTGCAGTACTAATTTGAGCTGATTTAATAAGTCCAGAGGTAATGTTTCGGTACTTGATAGCCAAAAATCTGGATGATCGATCATCTCGCAGTCTTTTGATATTTATTACTTGGTTAGCATAACGCCTATCATCGGCTTCTTGCGCGATCTGTTGAATGATCTGACAAAATTCGCCCTCAGTATCGAACAGATAGCCAATATCGCCATACCGATCGAAGAGTGCCTCGAAAATCGGCAACCTGGAAGCAACTATAGGTTTTCCAAAGGCAACCGCGTCGAGGAGGGCCCCACTTGGAGATAGTTCATAATGGCCTTTTTTATACGGAAAGCATACAAAATGAAGATTCTTAAGACCGCAAACATATTGGTTCCTGCCAAGTTTAGTTTGTTGGGGCTGGACATCCAATACAGACATTTGTAATTTTGATAATCCATCTGAAATGGAGCCATATGCATGGAACTCTGCTCGACCAGGAAACCTGCTTTTGATTTCCGAAGCAACTTTTAAATACCTGTCAAACCCCTTGGCCTCCGTGGAGGCCCCTAAGAAACCAAACTTAATCGGCGGCATAAGCGCTATTGAATTTTCAAACCGCTCATTGGGTGCAATGGGATGCTCCAACACAGCAACGCTTCCTTGTAGAAAAGAAATAACGCAAAGGAGCTTTCTCTTGATAGACTCTTCTAAAATTATATACTGAATTCTGTCGCAACTCCCCAAGGACAAAGCACTCCGCAAATCAGTGAATCGGATAAATGGATTACGGGATCGCCAACCAGTCAAAGAACCCAAAATACCATGCAATACAGCCTGTACTTTAGCTTGTCTGTATACAAATTTCAGCAGGAAATTAAGAACAAAAATCGTTGATGGTGTCACGCACGTAAAAACAAGAAGACCGCCATTATTCCTATCAGTAGCATTTATTAAATGAGCTACTAATTTGAAATCTCTCCCCAAGCGAGAGAAAAACTCTGCATGTCTTGGAGGCAAGACTATAGGGGTCCAAAAAATAGATGCTGAGAGGCTCTGTCCGATCTGGACACGAACCTGCTGCAAATGTGACTCTTCTCCATAAAAGGCTACTCTTTCATGAGGATAAGCACTACATATCGTCTCCAGCAGGGCAGCATTAAAAGGTACATGCTCGTGACCGTAGCAGACAGGTTCGCAGACTATGATCATTTTATCTTCCGATGGCATTTTCAATCAATATCTCGAGTTCTTTGATACGATTGTGCCATGAATTTTTCAAAGCAACATTCTTGCGCTTTGAAATATCTGCATATGTTTTATTAGTCAGAGACTTCTCTATCTCTTCTAAGAACTCAGATGGTCTTTGAGCAATTCCAATGACATGTTTTAAATCCTCTGCCCCTCCAATTTTCGTACTGACAATGGGTTTTCCCATTGCCAAGTAATCATGAAATTTTAATAAGTCGTTCCCCTTAGTGTGCTCATTTATTTGAAAAGGAACTATAGCTACATCAAAATAATTTATGTAATCAGGGAGTTCCTTATAATCTACAGGAGGGATGATATGAATGTTTTCATATTGGGAGTACCTTTCGATGAAAAAATCATCGGCAGGCCCGATAAAGACAAATTGCCATTCCGGCCGCCTTTCGACAAGAAAATCAAGGAGACCGAAATCTATCCTGGTCCGGTTGATCCAGCCGGTATACCCAATAATTGGTTGCCCTTTACCTTTAATGTTTTCAAAAAAAGTAATCGGTGCGAACTTGGTGCGGTCAAAATTCGAGTAGTTTGTAGCGTTTTTTAGAACATGGATATTCTTGTTCAGAAAGCCATATTTATTTTTTAAGTGCTCATTCACAGTCAAAACAATATCTGCTGCTCGAGCATATTTTGTCATGTTGTGAAAATAAAACTTTTTATCTTCTTGTCTGCGCACCAGCTCTACAAAATCATCTGAGAAATCAAAAATAGAAAGCACGGCATCTGGCAATAACTTATCGAGCACATATTGCGACAGGATATTAGGGCAGTTCATAAAAAGTATGTGGGGCCGGCCGGAGCTGAGGCACCTTATGACTGTCAGCATTATCAACGATTCAACTTTTTGCAGGCCCGGGAAGTACTTTTTAAAAGGGATTAGATGCAGGGGTGTATATACCCATATTTGGGACGTCTTTTTTACCGGAATAAGCTTACCGAACAGACCGGACGTTACAATGGAATTTTTGTTTCTCCCTTTGATTATCTGTCTGATCCAGGCCTCGGGATTAACAAAAATCACCTTGTCTATAAAATCCAATCCCGCCGATTCCGCCATCATGCTCTGATTCCGCTTCCACATATTGCTCCACGGCATAAACCCGAAGCAGATGAGGTTATATTTAGTACCGTCTTTAAGGGTATTACGGGCACAGGCAGAATGGGTCATGGCCTGAGTCCATACTGTTCGGGTGAATCGTCCGGGCTGTTAAATATCCAGAGTTCATCCATGGAAAAATCATTGGTAAACGAACCGTATTTGTTTCCACCTATATGTAATTCGCGCCACTTCCCCTTCACGGGCAGCTTTCCGGTCACATCCCGCATTGAGCCCTCGCCGGCAATCCCGTCGATATAGAGGCGCAGTTCATCATCTTTTCCCTCATGGCTTCCACCACTTCAGCGTCACACGGCGCCATTCATTGTCTCTTATTTTTGACCAGAGGCCGTCGGGCTGATAACGATCCCCGGAGGAGACAAACAGTTGCTTCGAAATACCCCTCTGCAGAGCGCCGAGCCAGACGGCAAAGTTCGACTGCCCACCACCATAAGGAATTACTTCCATTTGAAAATTTATCGGCCAGTTCGTATCACAAAAAATGTAAAATTCCCGGTTGATCTGGTGTGGATCCCTGATGAACTACCCCGCCGCAAGCAGCGGGGTATCAAACACCCAACCACATAAGGCCGATTCGCCGCAAGCGGCGGGGAATTTAACCCGATAGAGATTAAATTTAATCCAGAAATCCATCCGGCCTGATCCGGAAAAATCTATGCAACAGGGATTTATCACTATAAGCTCATGGTTCTTCAAATCCCCGTGCAGACGCACTGCCTTGCCGAACTTGCCAGCCTCAAACAGGATGACACCGGAACCGGAGGTCTTCAGGCGCATGGGTTTCCCGGCTGTCTCTGCGGGTACCCTGTCCGGCTCCTTGATGGCAGACCCGTTGTCAAAGGTACAATGCAAAAGCACCTCTCCCCAGGCGGCATGAACGAACATGAGTGCCCAAAAGCCGACAACGTTCATTATGGATTTGAGCATCAATAGAGAAAACCGAAGGGAAGTTCCACGCACTCCGGACATAATTATTACCTTTGACAATTTTTGTACTACTTATTCATTCTCCGACATAATCATCATTATCCAATGGCCTTCCATTGATTCCACCATACTTACGCGCGTTATTCAAGCGATCGTAGTGATCCTTGTCACGGTATTTTATGATTCGGTGTTTTGCTGAACCAACGATCGCAAGTGGTGGAACATCCGAAGAAACATTCGTTCCCAAGCCTATGACAGCACCATCACCTATCGTAACGCCGGGGATAATTGTAACATTCATGCCAATCCAGACATTTCTCCCGATGACGACTCGCTTCTTAATCATGTTATTGTCATACGGTAAGCACTGCCCTGTATAATCATGGTTAATAGTATAACACACTAAATTACGGCTGATATGGGTGTTATCACCAATCACCAGCCCACCTTCTGCCCTTATAAAAGCATTGTCTCCTATATGTACATTATCCCCGATTTCAACATCTTCAGGCCCTGATATACATATACGTCCATTTAACCGGACATGTTTGCCACACCGTTTGAACCTGCTTTTAAGACCTTCCTTTTGTTCCTCTGCTATTTCATCTAGCAAACGAGAAAATATTTTGTAAAATTTTGATATACACCAACGTAACAACGGATTCACATGCCTTTCCACCCGAATAAACACCGTCGAGATGACGGTATCTACGCGGCTCGTTTTCTGTCTCTTCCTCAGACTACCTTTAATAAATTTTTTCGATTCTATGTGTCACAAGGAGAGTGGGTCATTATATATATCCTAATGTTCTTAACTGGTTTTCAATCTCCGCTCGTTCCGCTTCATCTGGAGAATACTTTTCCCTTTTAATATCCTTACCTAACTCTTCAGGCGATATGCGCAAGGCATTCAAAACCATTCTGGAAATATTTAAAACAGAATCTTCCTTTTTCCCGGCTATCGCATTGGGGCCGTAATAGCAATAGAAACCAAATAGGTCATGGACACAATTTCCAAAGGTCCCGTACCTATCAAACCCATGATCCGCGCACAAGATCATGGATTCAGGCTTGCAATAGTTGAAAAGTTCTTCCAAAATTTGGTCTAATGCAATGTAAGCCTGAAACAGATCGGTATTCAAAGCCAAAGTTTGATCGAGAAAAAAATCTGAAAAGCGATTTATAATCTTTCTTACCCTCGGCCGCTTTTTACCTAAAAACTCAAGATAAATCAGTGACATAATTTTTGAAGAATACTGCGAGTATATATGCCCGAACCTATCCAGTAATGTGGTCCCAAAAGCAACCACCTCCGTAGGATAGGCATCAAATATTGATTTAAAATGTCTCAACTTGTCTCTTTCTAATTTGATGGCGCCTGAAGCGTCAAAATTTACACGCCACTGTCCCGGCGTCACACCGTCGGCAAGATCTATCTTAAAGTTACCGTTTAAATGTTTCAGTATATACGACGGATGAACGCACTTTGTTAGGTTCGGTGGTGCTGGAAAACCGCTTACTATCCATCCATTAATTTGTGCCGGAGGAAAGGTCATGGGCATCGTAAGCATGCCCACACTTTGGTATTCCTGTATAATTTCCCAAAAGGTTACTTTCTTTAAGTCAGAAAAATTCTTGTGTTCAATGAGCCAACCGCCCTCCATAATTCCATGTTCCTGAGGTTGACATCCCGTGTAAATACTTGACCAGGCTGGTCCTGTCAGTGGTATGGGCTGGTTACCCGTGACCGACATGAGAGTCCCATATTGGGACCGGCTTTTGAGCTTGTGGAGAAAAGGCAATCTATCGCGTCCCCTTGATACAATCCGGGAGGACATTCCATCCGCACCGACTATTAATAACTTCACACTCATATTGGGTTCCTCAACTTTTCGGGATTTTCGACAAGCTTTTAAAAAACTCTACCTCGCCGTTATGTAAGCTGACAATTATATATATTAGTGTATAGGCAATAAAACCCACAAAAATGTTTAAAAAGAGTTCGACCGATTTCAGAATGTGGAAACCACTCCACAATGCATAAGTGTCTATGAGCAGCAACGTAGCGCACATGCCTAACGTGGATATAACGGGCGTGGCCAGTTCCTTAAAAATTGTCGCGAATGAACACCTTAATTGGGCAGTCAGATAGTGCCAGGCCAAGAATTGCAGTAGTATAATAGTTGCCGTAACCGAAATCGCCGTGCCAACGATACCGTATGCCTTTGTCAGCGGATAAATCGAGACCGCTATCAAACTCAGCCTGACCATATTAATATAAAACGGAATATTGGGTTTCCCCAGAGCAAAAAATACCGGCCCGGCGTTGGCCTGTATAGAGCGAAGCAGACCGTAAATCACCAGTACCTGCAAGGCGGCCACGGCCGGTAGCCACTTCTCTCCATACACCACAAGGACAACATCGTGGGAGAGAATTAACATCCCCGCGGCAACCGGTAATGCAAGGGTCGCCACGGTCCTTAATACTTTTAGGTATGCATTTCTGAGTGCCGGAAGATCGCTCTGGAGTTTACTGTACGCAGGGAGCATGATTTTGGATACCAGGTTCGTTATATGGCTGGCCGGAAGGTTGGCCAGGGTATAGGCCATTACGTAGTATCCAAGGGCGTTCATACCCAGGACCTTCCCCACCAGCGCATTGTCTATCTCCGAGCTAATAAAAACGACGATAGCCAGTCCGGTTACAAATTTTCCATAACCAAACAGCTCCTTGGCGATTTTTTTGTCAAACCGGAAGCGAGGCCTGCCGGGAATAATCACAAAAGACATGACTGCTTCCATAAAAGAGCCCGCGACCTGAGCGATTACCAGGGCCCAGATACTCCTCAAAAAATACGCCAGGGTGACCACAATCACAAAACTTATTACAGCCGCAGCCTGTTCAAAATAGGCCAGACGCTTGAAGTCAAGCTCTTTCCGGCAGGCTATGGTGTTGATGTTTCTAAAGCCCTTTAAGATGAAGGTTATGGCGATAATCTTGATTATAGTCTCTAAGACCGGCCTTTCATAATAGATAGCGACCAGTGGTGATACGATAAAAGTTATGAGAGCCAGCATAAAGCCCCTGACGACCAATAGGGTAAAAGTAGTGTCTCTCGCTTCTTCAAAACTTTTCTGACGATGGATCAGGGCAGACTCTAAACCTGCCTGGGTAAATGTTTCCAAGCTTCGTATGGCTATCGAGGCGATAGTCATGAGCCCGAAGATTTCGGGCATCAAGAGGCGGGCCAGCACAATAGAACGTACAAATGCCAACGTATTGGTAACAAGACTGGAAACTCCCACCCAGAAGCCGGAACGGATGGTCTTCTTCCGTAGAGTGCCGTCAGTGCCGTTTAGAAAGTGGATTGCCTTCTTTGCCTTGTCAGTTAAAAATGCCATTGTCATATTAAGGCCGGATTTGAATAGTCTGCCAAAATCGTCACTATCCTTTTCGCAGCCGAACCATCCCACAATTCCGGTATCCTGGATTCTTTTCGGCCGTTCTTCAGGGCGGCCAGAGATTCATGGACTATTGTGTCCCGGTCTGTGCCGACCAATACATTAGTCCCTTCGGTTATGGTGACGGGACGCTCGGTATTTTCACGCAAGGTTAAACAGGGGACCCCGAGTACCGTCGTCTCTTCCTGGATACCGCCGGAGTCTGTCAGCACGAGTTTGGCATGTGCCATAAGTTTCAGGAAATCAAGGTACCCAAGGGGTTCTATTGATTTTATATCGCCCGATAAAGAAATCCCCTCTGCTTCCAGCTTGTTTCTGGTCCTGGGATGTATCGGGAACACTATGGGCAAAGACCGGGATATTTCATTGAGTGCATCAAATATCCGGCCCAGAACATGGCCATCGTCAACGTTTGAAGGTCTGTGGAGCGTCAGCACGGCATAGGGCTTAGCCAGGTCAGTCGGGTCCTTTAGAAAACCCAATTTCTGCAATATCCTTGATTGCCGGGCCTTTTCCTTATGGCTAAGTAAGGTGTCAATCATGACATTGCCCACAAAATGTATCTTTTCTCCGGAAATGCCTTCGCGTAGCAGGTTCTCTTCTGCGCTTCGTTCTGTGGTAAACAGCAGGTCAGAGATGGCATCCGTAAGCACACGGTTAATCTCTTCGGGCATGGACCGGTCAAAGCTTCGCAATCCCGCTTCCACATGAATAACCTTAACTCCAAATTTGGCGGCTACCAAAGCGCACGCGATTGTGGAGTTCACATCTCCAACAACCAGCACATAATCAGGCTTCTCTTCCAAAAGGACAGGTTCAAACCTTTTCATGATCTCGGCGGTCTGGAAAGCATGAGAACCTGAGCCTACCTCAAGATTGATATCTGGCTCAGGTATTTCTAACTCCTTGAAGAACAGTTCAGACATCTCCTTGTCATAATGTTGGCCGGTATGAACAATGCGATGTTCAATTTTAAGAGAGCTGGTTCCATTATGTGCAGTTATAGCGTCTGCAATAGGAGCAATTTTCATAAAGTTCGGTCTGGCGCCGACAACGCTGAGAATTTTCACGAAGTTATTCCTTATGGTTCACACAATAACCTGTTAGAAAGGTCGTAATAAAGACTCTCGCCCTAAGTTGATTCAGTTAATTATTCCTCCGATTCCATGTTGTATAGATGTTAGACCTTAGACCGCAGACTTCAATGTCAATTATCCCTCGGGCTCCAGGTGGTATTGAAATAGATCTCAGACCTGAGACCTGAGACCTGAGACTTCACCACAACTGGAATAATCAATTGTTTCTCGGATTCCAAGTTGTATAAATGCTACCAGTCATATACTTAAAAAAACCGAACACCGAAGCTACATGCAGTAGCGTAAACATATATGGCATTCGCATAAAGCCGCTTTTAAGCCTTCCGCCAAACAAGGCAAGAGACAAAAAAATAAGCTGGCTGATGAACATCATTTGATAAAATTTCCCTTCTTCAAACATGAAGGCCGTCGTAACGAATAGTGCTATCATCACGGGAATGGTCAGCCACCTCAGGAACTTGTGCGAAGCAAGCTCCCAGGCATATACAAGCTTCATTTTTCGAAGAAGTCTCCCGATCTGTGTACAAAATATCAGCCACGACTGGGCCATGATCCGTGTCTGCCGCCGCAGTTCACCGCTGTGTGTCTCATCAACCACCTCTCTACAGACCGCCCGTGGTCCGCTGATAGCTCTATAACCCTTAAGCACGACTTGAATAGGGTGGATAAGGTCGTTGATATATTCAGGTTTCAAAGGATCGTATAACCCCTTCCGCAGCGCATAGATGGCCCCATCCGCCCCTACTATGGAAGCCACTCTGCTCTCATCTTCCTTTATCATTTCCTCGTATTTGCGATAAGCGCCGCCGAGTTCTTCATTCTGATTAAGCGAGTTTAAATAAACGGATCTGCCACTGACAAGACCGATTACAGGATTAGCAAAATGTTTTGCCAACTTTCTCACCGCATCTTTATCGAACATGGAGTTGGCATCCGTAAAGATTAAAACGTCGCCCTTGGCCTCTACTACCGCGCGATTTAAGGCCGTAGTTTTCCCGCTGCGTTTTTCCTGGACAAGCAATCTTATTCTATCACAATTAAAGGAACGTATAATCTCTTCTGTCTTGTCAGTACATTTATCGGAAACAATTACCATTTCCAATAGCTCCCGCGGGTAATCAAGGGACAAAAAGTTCCGGATTTTTTCTTTGATCACATTTTCTTCATTGTAAACAGATAGGAGGATACTCACCGAAGGCACAAAATTTTCAGCGGTATTAACCGCCGGCTTTCGCAATAAGGCAACGCACTTTAAAATAATAGGATATCCGATAAACGTATATGCCAAAACGGATATCGACAACCAGAATACGGCTTCTATCATAGGACGACCGTTATTATTCAGCGGGTCTTAGGATACCGGCTCTGACCATTATGAACCCTAAACTCGCTCCGAGGGTATTGAGCATTATATCGAGCATAGATGGATACCGGTTTGGTACAAATAATTGCCAGAATTCATTAAGCATACCACAGACTGTAGCCACTCCAAATGAATAGATAACAGCCCTTGGCGTCTTCGCAGAAAAGTATCTGTGCCATAAAATGAAAAGCAGGCCATAGGCCGGTATGTGCAATAGATTAGAAATCTTAGGCCTCAGGAAGAAAAACACGCCCCCGGTCTCTCTTCCGCCAGGGATTGATGAGGCCGCAAATATGAATGCCATATATAACAGAGGTAGTAGTATACTTTTTTGCATCTCAGTGTCGTCTTTCGCCTTACGTCAGCGCCCTGCCCTCAAGCTCCCGTTTCTCATTGTCAACCGGCATCAAGACCAAGGGAGGCGTTATGTTGCGAGTTGCGGGTTGCGTGTTTGTTTAAGTTTCTCGTAATGACAACCGGCCATTGACCACGATTTTCGCGGTTTGTTCTGACAGATAGCTATCCAATCCAGTCACTTAGCCAGACTAATCTATTGGTGACCGGTTGATTGCCTGAATTTGAAAGAAATATCAGCAGCGCCTTTGTGATTGTTCCTACGGGAAGTTGCTTAGACAGGATAATCCCGCCATGTTGAAGACCTTTCCGGCAAAAATCGGCATGAATTGTGCAAAAGTCGACTATATTGTGAGTTAGAAAAATCCGCTCTTGAGAAGTGGCATATTCAATTTGTTCCAAATCGGTCAGGCCTTTTCTGCCTGCTTCTCCGGCAGTCATTACATCATATCCTCTTAATCTCAGCGCAAGAGCCACTGCTTCTGGGACATCTTCATCGATGAAGAGTTTCAGCATGTTCAAACCATGTCTCGCAGACGTGTCTCATCTTCGTTTTCTATTATGTCTTTTTCCACTTCCCCCTGATTATCATAATAATACAAGAACGCTGCGTGGACCTGGGAGGGCGTCAGATGAGGGAACTCTCTTATTATGTCCTCAACCGACATGCCGAGTTTATACCATTTGATAATAGACCATACAGGCGTCCTGGTACCCAGTATCACGCTCCTGCCTCCACATATTCCAGGTTGTTTTAAAATATGTGTAGGCTTCTCTGATTCTGTAGCTGCAAATCCCATAAGCGCCTCCCCGCAATACCTCGCTCCCATTCTGAATTTATACCACAAATGAACTTTATCATAAAACCCCAATCTCGTCCAGAAATCCTAATGTTCGTGGACGGTTTGCATGGCGTTCATATTGAGCTGAAAGCTCAAAGCGCAAGGGTGAAAGTAGATCATCCTAAGTCCGACAGGCTCCTGGCGCTTATTTTGATATCCTTGACCAGCAGCATCAATTGCAGAGGATGGATGGGAGAAGGTTCGAATCCAAAACGCTCATAGAAAGCGCGCGCCCGCTCGTCTTTTGCCTGGACAAAAATCGCCCGGATACCTGCAATGTCAGCCGCCTGAAGCGTACGGAGGCTTGCATCCTTCAGCAATCCCCGGCCGATCTTCTTGCCCTGATGGCGGATGTCCACAGCCAGTCGGGCCAGAACCATCACTGGAATGGGACGGCGCGCCAATCCCTTTCGGACGCGCCCGGATGCGCCGGCGTAATCCACTGCCCCTACGGCCAAACTGTAATAGCCGACGACCTTGCTTCCCTGACAAACGACAAAGGTTCTTGCCGCATTAGCCCGTTGATTCTGCAACGCATGCCGCCGCAACCACTCATTGAGCACGATGTTTCCGCAATCGAAACCGTCGCAGACATGATCTCCTGAAAGAAGAACGGGCGGCAAATAAGGGATAGTTTCACTCATGTTCCCAGATCGCCGGTTCTTCAATAAGCGTCTGCAGACCCGCTTTGACCTGTGCGGGTCTTTCAAGAACCTCCTGAAATTCCTTCCAGGCCTGCTCGTCGATTAGAAATAGTCGCTGATCCAACAGGGTTTGCTCCGCCTTCTCACAGGCGCTGGTCAGAACAAATTCCGTAATGCTCTTTTGCGTCACCTCGGCGGCGCGTTGAATAAGGGCGGCCTGAATCGGCGTCGTCCGCAGCCCCAATCTACCGGAGCGTGCGGCAGATGTTTTCCTGCGGGGAGAGGATGCTTTCGGGGTGGTCGCGGATGTGGACATGAAAAACTCCTTCTAATCCATTTTTACGTACAGCCATTGTACACACATCTTATTCCGGCGTCAAGGGAAATGCAAGGCGCCAATAGGAAAAGCGGAAAGATCTACCCCAGCGCCCTGCCCTCAAGTCCTTTCTCTTCAATCCCAAGCTGTTTCAGCGCCGAAGCGATCCCTTGGGACATTGATGAAACATGCCGATTTCACTAACCAAGATGGCTCATGGTTCCTTTTTTACCGAGGCTTGCGGACACGGAATTTCGTGCTTAACGCAATAACGATGGCGCCGGATTCCAAGTCCCGGCTATGGCGACCCAACACATCGTATAGAAGCGCCTTTCTCTCGGACCGTGGCAGGTTTTCCAAGCGTAAGACGCCGCAATGGGGCTTTCCCTGTCTCCAGATCATTTCTTCAAAATCGTTGTCTGTCGTAACGAGAATCCGGCGTTCCTGTACAGCCCAGCTCAAGATCTCGTCGTCGCTCATTCTTGGGTTTTTCCGGCTGACTTCGGCCACGTCATGCCCCAACTGAATCAACCAATGAGCCACAGATCCACTCGCGTTGACATCCAATAAGAACTTCATAGCGCCTATCTGGATTCGACCCTATCAAAAACTGTTTCTCTGGCCACCATGTGATGGGCATATAACAATGCAGCACGGAGATCATCCGGTTCAAGTTGGGGATAGTCTTCCAGAATTTCTTCTTCTGTAGCCCCTTTGGCCAATAACTCCAAAATCATCTCAACAGATATTCGCAGGCCGCGGATAATAGGTTTTCCACAAAGAACATCCTTGTCAAAGGTGATTCGGTTTAATAGATCCTGCATAATTGTCCTCCCGTAACTCAACAAAAAAGAACCTTACTAACTTTACTGATAAATAACTTTTGCAAAAGGCGCCTCTGATTGCCCTGTCAGTATAAACAAGCCTGTATTTCAATGGCCAAAGACCTCTTCATGAGTCTTTATTCTCACGGCCCTCGCCGCTTTGATGCCCTCAAGATACTCTGAAGATGTGATCCTGCCGACCCTACAGCAACGTTATCCCTTTCATTTCTTTAGCCTTTTCATAAAGCTTCCGGTCGCCGGTTATAAAATCGCACCTGAGTTTTCTGGCCAGCTCGATGTATGCGGCGTCATATAAAGATATCTTAAACCGTTTGGACAGGGTAATCCCTTCCAAGAACTCTTCTATCCCAAGGGTAAATATCTCAAAATCAAGATTCCATAGCGCGGAAAAGGCCTCGGATGCGGCATCCGCACTCAATTTTGTTTTTGTTGTCAGGACGTTGGCAGCCTCATAAAAAAACAATTCGGGAACAGCGATTGTTTCTTCTCCTGAAACGTGCCTGTCCCTGTAATATATTGCGCTGTCTCCTCCCGCCTCATCCCCGAAAATCCATTTAAGTATCACAGAGGCATCGAGAACTATCATCTGCCTTCCCTGCTCTCCCTTATGGCCTTTACTGCATCAACATGGGCGATCTCTTTTCTGTGCTTTTTTTTCCACTCATCCATCCTGGCCAATATCTGCTTCAATTTTTGTTCTCTGCCTTTTTTCAGGATTTTTTCTTCGTATTCGTCGATGGAAATCAGCGCCGCCAGGGGTTTATTCGCTCGTGATATAATCACCTGTTCTTTTTTCCTTGATACATCGTTCAGGATGCCGCCCAGTTTTTTCCTCAAGTCAAGAGCCGTTACGGTCTTCATTGCCTTAACCTCCCGGTTGAACATGCATAGCGAGCGCATTCCCCGCTGCTTGCGGCGGGGTTAGCGAGCGAATACTATGCTTTTTACCTTACATACGGAGATCCCCCGCAGCTTGCTGCGGGGAGCTTCAATATTAAGATATAATATGAACTATAATAGTTGGTATGTCAATTTCATTATTGAGCTGAAAGCCCTACCCCAGCGCCCTGCCCTCAAGTCCTTTCTCTTCAATCCCAAGCTGTTTCAGCGCCGTTACCCCGGCATCAATGATATTTATGCCGTCCATTTCAATAGGCCGGTTGATATAAAATGTGGCATCGCTTCTTGTATGCCCGCCGGTCAGGAGGCTCCGGCCGGTCAGGGTATCCTTGTTTATGGCCCCTTTGAGATCAAATCCATCCACAGGAAGGGCTACTACATCCGGGGCATCATCATAACAGGGCCCCTTGTACAGCTCCTCCTTAAAGAAGACCGCCTTGACCACCCTCTGTCCGTCTATGGTCAAAGAAAGCAGGTCTTCCCTTAACCTATTCCTCAGGTCTTCGTATTCAGTCCCGCCGGAAACACTTCCCAGGGGATATTTACCTTTGAGATGCACATAGAACCGCGAAGGATCAAGGACAAAGACCTTGGTCTCGCCGTGGATGTCTTCAAATGAGCCCGGCGGTTCTTTTTTAAATTTCAGATAGCCCTTCTCTCTCAGCCAGGTATTTAAATAGATCTCTTTTTTTATTTCGGTAAATCCATGGTCGGAAAGCATAATCAGGGAGATATTGTCATCCAGGCGCCCGTAAATCTCGCCGATAACGGCATCCAGTTCCCTATAGAAGTCTATGAAGAAACCATGCTGGGGATGTGCCTTGTCAACCAGGGCAGACCAGAGATAGTGGTGCAGGCGGTCAGTCTCGGTAATAGTCCCGATAAAGAGGTCCCAGGTCTCCTTCTCCATCAGGCCAAGGATGGCCTCCTTCCTCTTTCTGAAGGTAGCCATAATATCTTCAGCCAAGGCAGCCGGAGAGACCTGCGCCTTTTGCGTATCCACATCCATCTTATAGTCGATACCCTTCAGGTACTGATAGGCAGACTCCGGATAAGTCGCCTTCTGTAAATCCAGGGCCACAAATCCGGCCGTAAGAATCCCTTTTAACGGCCGGGCCGGATAGGTCGAGGGAAGATTAATCACTATGCTGGCCTTGCCCTGCCGGCCGGCAATATCCCAGAGTGTAGGGCTTTTGATGTCGTTAAAATTCGGGAAGCGCCATTTATAGGAACTTTGATCCAGCTCCGTAAACCCGTATATATTATGCCGGCCGGGATTGACCCCGGTCATGAAAGTGGACCAGGAGGTGGAGGAAACCTCCGGAATCGAGGCATCCATGGGCTTAAGCGTCCCCTGTTTAACTACCTCTGCCAGATTCGGCATTATCCCCTGCCCCATAAATTCCCTGAGCAGACTGCACGGCACCCCGTCTATACCCAGGACGAAGACTTTCGAGGGACGAGAGACGAGGGACGAGATCGAAGGGACGAGGGAGGAGGGACGAGAGGCAAGAGACGAGGGACGAGATCGAAGAGAGTCGTGTTTCTCGCCACGTTTAAATTTATTCCAGACGCCGGAGAATCTTGATGCGATGTCAGACATATACTACTCCAATTTCGAATTTCGGATTGCGAATTGCGAATTTACCATATTACTATTTCAGATTTCGCGAGTTGCTTTTAGCCGTTTTCCCTATGCGGGTGAAAATGGCCAGCAATTCCCCGGATTCCCTGAGCAAGCCCTCCAAATCTTCAGGATCACCGATCGCAGCTTCTTGGCATAGTTCCAGCCAGTATTGAGATTCGCTAGTCTCTTTTTCGACAATACCAACCTTGTTAATAAAATCGGCTCGTGATACGGCACGATTAGCCTCTCTGTAGTTCGCACCGATAGACGTCCCAGCTTTAAGTAACTGATGACCGACGACGTCGGTTACTTTATTCTTTGGAAGGCTGCTTACAAACTTGATAACGCTCAAAGCAAATTCTTTTGTACGTCCTTCTAATTCTTGTTTTTCCATCAATCTCTCTATTATCTTTTAAATTCGAATTTCGAAATTCGCAATTCGATTTTTTTCGTCCCTGCCTACATATACCCCAGGTCCCTGAGTTTAGCCATGATGTCTTCCTTACCTTGCTTTCTCCCGCCCCGTTCGGTCGTATTCTCCAGGTCCTGCTCCCAGGCCGGGATGTCGGAAACCTTTACCGTTGAACCCTTGGCGCCTAAAGATCGATAGCCCTGATAATAGAGGGAACAGAAGGGAATCTTATACTTGTGGATGGTGTCCCAGATATCGCGCTCCTTGAAATGAAGGATGGGATGTATCCGAACATGGTCCGGATTGCTGCGAGGGCTGAAGAAGTCTTCGTCCAGCCTGGCCTCTTGTTCGTCCCAACGGATGCCCGTGGAAAGGGCCGCTACCTTGTCACTCTCCAGGAACATATTCATGGCCACGGTCTTCATAAGGTGATTTCCCACATAAGACTCAGGGTCGAAAGAAAAAGTCTCTTCCGTATATCCGAGCCTGGCCACTTCCTGCCGGTTGCGCGCATTGAGATCTGCAACCCTGATCATATCGCCGACCTTGGCGGCCTTATCGCTTACATCAATATTCTTGACGGTGATCACATTTACATCCCAGGCCTTTTTGACCTGACCAACCAGTTCCAGTATCTCCTCAAACACATGCCCCTCATCGATAAACATGCAGCGTGGTTTCTCTATGTCCAGTTCCTTACAGACTTCCCGGTACAGCCAGAGCATAGTAGTGCTGTCCTTACCGCCCGTCCAGGCTATAAGCAGCTTATCCGTTCCAAATTTTTCCAGGGCTTCTCTGATAATGCCTTTGGCGTAGGCAATTTTCTCGTCTAAAGGTAATGCCATAAGTGTATCCTGATCAGCACGTGCCATAAGTTCCTCCGTTTCAGACTTGAGACCTGAGACTGTAATGTTCTAAAATATTTTTCATGTCTTCTTGTTGTACATATCCATGCGTGGGCAACGTCCATACCCGCCTGGAAAACTCCTTTGCCCCCGGGAAATTTCTTCCATCCGAAACCAGGTGAGGGCGTAACGCATCGATCTCATTCAACGGATAAGGATATGACCGGACGATTCCCAGACCCGCTTTTCCACAGTCGTCTATCCTGTTAAGCCTCACGGGGAGCCTTAAGAATACGGGTTCTGCGCCCGCAATCTGCCGGGGAAATTTAACGCCACTACAGCCGCTGAGACCAGCCATCAGCCCTCCGGCCTTCTTCTTTCTGCCTTCATTTATCTGTTTAAGTCTCCTCAACATCCTCCGGCCGATTCCCGCCTGAACTCCTGTAAACTCCTTAAGCCCAAACTCGGTAGAGAATACCGAAAGGCCCAGTTTTAAAAACGGGAGTCTCTGTGGTATCCAATAGAAATGTGGCCTTAACAGCAGAGACATGATCATCGCTTTAAAAATCAGATTCAGCCGGTCTAAGAAACCTGCCTTCTTAAGTTCTAATTTCGAAAGTTCCGCGGCTATTTTTTCCGAGTCGGTAATTATTATGCCGCCGTCAATTGTAGTGATATTCTTGCCCCTACTCAGACTGAAAATCCCTGCGTCACCAAACGTGCCCAAGGCCTTGCCTTTATATGTAGCGCCCATAGCCTGGGCGGCGTCATCTATCACAAATACACCTGACTCTCCGGCCATCTTTAGAATAGCATCCATATCGCATGGATAGCCATATAAATGACATACCACAAAGCAAAGGGTCTTATCAGATAGCGACTCTTTCAGACTATCTATATCCGGACTCATTGTCTCGGGGTCTATGTCACAAAGCGATACCTTAAGCCCGGCCTTGACCACT
Organism: Thermodesulfobacteriota bacterium; assembly: GCA_031082315.1. NCBI lineage: Bacteria > Pseudomonadati > Thermodesulfobacteriota > Thermodesulfobacteriota bacterium. The sequence continues at coordinate 112,606 of JAVHLC010000003.1, read as the reverse complement.
GCGGAGGGGACAGAAAATGATGTATAGGCAGGCAGAACCACCTCATCTTTATCCGGGCTGAGTTGCCTCATGGCCTTTAGAAGCATAGTCAGGGCAGCACGTCCTGAAGAGACGAGGAAACAGTGCCTTACACCAAAATAGCGGCGGATATCTTCTTTAAACCCCTCGAGACACTTATTACCGTAAAGGGTCTCTTTCAAGCCCGCCAGAATATCAGAGGGCATTATCGGCACCCCGGAAGGAGGAAGGGATTTAAACATGTATCAGACCTCAGACCTCAGACTTTAGACATGAGACCTGAGACATCAGAGCTTCAGACCTCTTTTTTAACTGCTTGCATAAGCCCATATAATGTAGCACCAAGTTCGTTTATCTTTTTTGAAATTTCGTTGTATCGTTTCTCATCAAAATAATTTAGTCTCTTTGCAAGGTGAAGGAAATCGTCTGCCTCGGCCAAAGAAACTCGCGCAATGTTAAGAAAATGAACATATTCTTTTTTATGACTGCGTGTAGCGCCTTCGACAATATTAGCAGGAACAGAGGATATAGCCCTGCGTAACTGGGATGTAAGTCCATAAATTTCTTCTTTTGGAAACGACCGAGTAATATTATAAACCTCAACTGTAATATCATCGGCCAGTTGCCATGCTTTTATCTTTCTATAGTCTCTACTCATCGTTGTATCAGACTTCAGACCTGAGACTTTAGACTTCAGGTCTCCCCGCCTGTTGTCTCTGGTCTCATGTCTCGTGTCTGATGTCTGTGGTCTCCTACGGTATATTCCTTACAATCCGCGGCCCCAGGATTTTAGTCAGCGCCACCGGTAATCTTTGCCATACCTTAATTGCCAGTTGATATCTCGGATTTTTGGGATTCAGTTCGGGTAATGACCGACCGTCTTTCATCCAATACTGCCAGTAAAGCTGGACAGGCCCGGCGCCCCACTGTTCTTTGAACTTGTACGTCCCTTCGCCCGGTGTCGAGCGGCCAAAATCAAACTTTTTAAATCCATTTTCAATGGCAAATTTTATCGCTTCCCAGTAAAGAAGGTTGTTGGGACAAAGGGCCCTGTATTCCCGAATTGATGATGCCCACGGGACCTCGAACGTATCCTTAAACCAGGAGGCTATCCCGGAGGCTATAACTTTGTCCTGAAAAATTACGCTAAAAACCCTGGCGCTTTCCGGGAAAGAGGTAAACACGTTTTGGAAGAAGGCCCTTCCATAGACCGGAGTCCCCAGGTCGCGCATGTTTTCGGCAAATACCTCGTAAAATCCAGGGATATCTTCTAATCCGCCGATCTTTATCTGAAGGCCGCTTTTCTCTGCCTTTCTAATCTGATTCCGGAGCTTGGCGTTAAAGGCCTTCCATTGAGAATCTATATCGCCCTTGAGATCGAGAATCATAGTGACCTTGTGCTCTCTTGTCTGGCCGACGGGCAATTTGTTATATAGGTGTCTGAATTCGATATGATCCGCCCCTAACTCCTTGGCAATCTCTACTGCACTGGATATGAGCTTCTCTACGGTCTCGGAATCATCTGCAATAATCCCCCCGTAATTAAAAAATGGAAGGGATACCAAAAAATTACCAAACAAACGGCTGCGCATATGAGCGAGTGGTAATATACCCCTGGCTGTCCCCCCGGCTATAGCCATCAGATAATACGTCTCATGCCCGAAGCTTTTTTCTATAACCCCTCGCCAGCCTGATTGGTGGTAATTTGTGGCTACAGGACTCCGTTGGACATAGTCCTCCCACAAGTCATTTTCACTCTTTAATATCTTTACTTCCATTCGCACCTACACACTCAGCAGGCGGCTCAGGGCAGGCTCCGCCCGTCCGGCCGCCAGGGCCACTGCGATAACTGTATAATTTTGCTACATAAAATCAACTTCGCTATGCGGTCAATTGGTCGGGCAGAGGAGCGGTTTAGTAATCACTCAACCGGTTCTCTCGATCAGCGAATGGTGCAATTCCAGCCGGGCCTGATAACTAAAGAGGTCCAGCAAGATCCTGACCCGGCCCTGGTCTGAAACCCAGTCTTCAAAAATACCCATAATATCTCGCATTGGCCCCCGGATGACCCGGATCCGTTCATTTTTCTTGAATCTTCGTTTTCGCACAACGTCATCGTTATTGGCCAGATTTTTTATGGATTCCATTATCTCCTCATCCAGAGGAACCGGGGTAGGACTCTCAGGCAATACTTTTTGGACACCCTTTGTCCAACTCACCTTGGACAGGTCTTTTTGGGCATCAAAATGGGCGAAAATATAGTTTGGGAATAGAGGTTTCCGGGTCATGGTTGCCTTAGCCCTGGTCATAGCACAGATTTCCATTCTGGGGAAATAGATTTCAATGCCCAGTTGGCGGAGGAAAAAGGTCGCCCTGCCTTCCTCCCGGACTTTGGTCTGGATCACATACCATTTTTTCATGCAAAAAGAGCCTCTACCTGGATTCGTACTGTCAAAACTTTTGCCACAGAGAGCACAGAGAACACAGAGGTATCAGTAGGTTAAAGCACAATTTGGTTCCTCCCCTCCCCAGCTTCTCCAATGCTCTTGTTGTCCCCCAGAAAATGGCTCAATCACAGCCCTTGAGGGTACACAGGTCACGGAAGTGCCCATAAATCTGCTTTTCTCTTAGCTGCTCTGTCTTTTTCTTTTGATTTCTTTACGTTGCTCTGTGCGCTCTGTGTCCTCTGTGGCTTATTTTTCATATAATTTTTGACATTACCCTGGATTTTCAGATGTGTTACCTGTGAGAATGCAACTCTTATGCCATTAATCAGCATATATCAGTCAGCATTTAGTGTATGAAAATTAACATTTAATTAGAAAATAGAAAACGGAAAACGAGAAAGTGGAAAAGTTTTTCACATATTGCGGATATCGGCAGGGAAGGATTTTTCTATTAAAAGTGGAAAGGGGATTCCGTTCGAATTTCGAATTTCGGATTGCGAATTTGCCACGCTATTTTTCAATTTCGGATTTCGGATTGCGCATTGCGAATTTAATTTTTTGAGATAACAATGCGTTAACGCCCATCAACATGGCCAGACCCAGCAGAAATATCAGCCAACCCGAAAACTCATGCAAAAATCCCTGGGCAACCTTCTCTCCGTACCTGCTGGCCAGACCGGCGGTCACCGTTAGCCTGATAATATTGGTCAGGATGGCTATGGGAACGGCTGAAAGAAATAAAAGCCACTTCTTAAATCTTGAGTGTTCGGTAAAAAATACAAGCGCGGCGCTTAGGGCCAGAAGTGAAGTCAATGACCGGAGTCCGGAACAGGCATCCGCCACTTCCAGGGTAGTGTTAGCCAGGTGGAGGATATTACCTTCCCTAAAAATTGGTATGCCGATTAAGCCGATTACTTTAACCGCCAGATATGAGGCAAAAAGCTTCATGGGAAAGGCAATCTTGTCCCAGATAATGGCCGGGACAGGGATCATGAAAAATAAGTAGGCCATAGGAAAGGAAGCTTTCTTAGTAAACTTCTTACCCATTAAAAACAATGATAGACCAAATAAAACCAATATCATCGAGGTCCGCTGGAGAAAATACTCAGAACCGACCCGCGCCACAAGGAGTTGGCATAGTCCGGGGATTAACAGGATAAGGCCAAGGTTGCCGGGTGTGGGCTCAATCTTTTTCAGGTCTTTTCTTATAATCCAGATCATATAGCCTGCTATGGCCGGAATCAGGTAGCCGTGCGAATAATTGTCATCGATCCCCCAGTCCGACACCATTTTTGTAATGACAGGATAATAGAGAAGGAAAAAGAGTCCAAGGATCAGGCCAAGCTGCAAGTAGGTCATGTTTCGGTGTTTAGTAAGGATGGCTTCCATTATATTTTCACCGCAGTTTCTTACACACCCCGCCTGCTGCGCAGGCATCCCTTTTGCTAGAGAAGATGATTAGAAGTCCCCTCTAGTAAGGGGGGATTTAGGGGTGTATCGCCGTCATGCTCCTGGCAGATGTTCCTCCAGCGCCGGGATTACCTGCTTCGTAAAATCCTTCAAATATTCGACTGCCTTCGTCTCCTGGCCATCCTGTACCGGCGCCATAATGCGGATGAAGGCGCCGTCAGCCCGGCGTTTGAACATGGAGTCCAGCACCAAATAAATCTTTTCCATGTATTCAGAGTGTATTATCCGGCCCCGGCATTGATACCAATAGAATACGACCTCTTTTTCGGCGCCCTTCTGCATTACCATCTTGTTAATCTCAACGGTAACCGGCCTGGAATGACTAACCGTCAATTTAAAAGGCTCTGAGTGTATGATATTCCAGCCGCCTCCGGGCATGCAGTTTTTCGGAGAGTGATAGCCCTTCCCGCCGCTCCCTACGCGCGAAAAATAGCTTACGTAGAGATTTACCGGCATGCCGTCTGCGGATACGTAATCATACTGGATGTAGTCGTCAACCCCCAACATCTTTCTCACCTCGTCGCCCATGGGTGTATGATCAACCCATCTCCATGTGCCGATCTGTGTGGGAAATGTGCTGAGCGGTTTTTTTATGGGCACTTCAATTATGTTACCCACATAGCAATAGGAAATAATGGCCGCAACGACCAGGAGAATAGATACAATAGTTATACGGGTGTTTGATAACATATCCTCATACTCACCGCAGAGACGCAAAGGGTTTTTTGTCCATCAAACCCCTGATCGGGACAAAATTAAAATCACTTAGCAACGTTTTAAATCGTCCTTCAACCTTATCGAGATTCAAATAATGCCGGACCCTTGATTTCAACGGGGCATTGTCAATTTTTGGCTGTCCCGGATCAAATTCCCAGGGGTGTAAATAGAATATGAACGATCTTTGTTCAGTCCTGTTGATGTGCCCAAGCAACCGCTTCACCAGCCAGTAGGGAAATAGGCGAAAATAGCCTCCTCCGGCGATAGGAATATTTTGTCTAAGAAGCCGGATAGTGGAGATGGGAAATTCCCAAATAGCGTTCGAAATGTTTGAGTCGTTCGCGCGTTTAAACGAGTTCTTAACAGCGAACGATTGAACTGTCTGAACGTTACCGTTCAGACAAACCTTGAACGGGAATCGCGGGGCATCAGGAAAGCCATAGACATCATGATGCACGGGAAAGATACTGGAATCGTATTTATATCCTTCTTCCGCCAGAATCTTAAGCGCCCATAAGGTCTTTCTGGTGATGGAATAGGTAGAGGCACGATAACCGACAACCTCTTCACCGGTGATGTCCTCAAGTATCTTTTTCGTCTTTGCAACATCCGCTCGAAATTCATCCGGACACTGATTGGTTACCAGTTCATGGCGATAACCGTGTGATGCAATCTCATGCCCTTGTCCGGCTATCTCCCGGATTAATTTTGGATATTTTTCAGCTATCCAGCCCAAAATAAAGAAAGTGGCCTTTATTGAGTGATGAGTGATGAGTGACGAGTGATGAGCCGGGATAACAGCACCGCATGGGTTGCTCAACATCTCTAATATCCTGTAGGTATTACCTTCCACCCGTGACTCGTAGTTATCCCAGTCTGGAGGATTTATCACACTTGAGAAGGCGTGTACCTGGAAATAGTCTTCCACGTCTATGGTGAGGGCGTTAGCGATTGAACTCATCATCCACGATACTTGTAGCTCCGGTAATACTCATACTCACGAGAAAAATGAGTGAACCCGTTGAATACCACACCTATAATTTTATCTCTGCCCAGCGCTGAGACCGATCTTTTAATTATATCACGATCTGTCTTTCCTCTCCTCACAACCATGAGAATGCCGTCTACACTTTTGGCCAGGACAGATACCTCTGACGTTATCTGGGCCGGAGTACAATCAAAGACTATAAACCGGTCATGGTAACGATTTTTGACTTCCTCAATAAAACGGCCCATTTTCTCTGAGGAAAGGAGCTCGGACGGATTGGGAGGAGGCATACCGCCGGGCAGAAGAGTCAATTTATCAATGTCTGTCTTGATAAAAAGATCTTCCAAGGGGACATCGGAAGTAAGATAATCGCTCAGGCCATGCTCACCGGATACATTAAATAAAAGGTGTTGCGCCGGCCTGCGGATATCGCAATCAACCAGCAATACATGTTCCTGAATTCCCTGTGCGATGCTGATAGCCAGATTGGCGGAAATAAGTGATTTACCCTCCTCCTCCATGGCGCTCGCGACCATTATGGTCCTGGGGATGGAGCCATTGCGGGGGTACAGGATGCGGGAACGCAGCATCTTGAATTGTTCGGCGGCCAGGGACTGTGGATCGGTCACGGTTACCAACCGCTCGTCAAGGCCATAAGCCGCATGTTGATCCTGCGGAAACCCTTCGATCTCAATATTGCGCCCCGGAGCATCTGCGAGGGGCAAACTCTCTATCTTGATATCGCATCCCGGCGCATCCAAGACAGGCGTCTCCCCGGCCGTTTTTACCTCAGGCGAAGCCTCCGGTACAGATGGTCTTTTCACCTTCTCACGGTTAAATTTCTCCAAGGCGTCATATATCTTGCCCATAAATTCTCCTCGTTAGTTTCCATCCGGAATTCAGGAGTTCCGGATGGAGCGGTCAGCAGTCAGCTCTCAGCTATCAGCTTAAGATGCTGTTTGTCTTATTTTTTGCTGACGGCTGAAAGCTGATCGCTGAGAGCTTTCATTCGGAAACGGTAGTTTCCGGATGAACACTAGTTACGAAAAATAATACATCCCCCACAATACAATGGCGATAACCCCGGCTACGGCCCCCATTCCCCACTTCAACCATACCGGGAAGAATCTGATTTTCTTTTCACCGGGAAGTGTCAGGTCTCTTGACGCCTCTCTGACGATTTTGGCATCGATCACCTTCTTTCCTTTTACATAGCCGGTTAACAGGGCCTGGTCGGCCAGGATATTAATGGCCCGGGGGTATCCCTTTGTATATTTATAGATTGCCTTTATAGCTCCAGGTTTAAAAAGATTGTTAAACTTGGCCCCGGCGACAAGCAGGCGCTTTTTCAGGTATTCCCCGACATCCTCCCTGCTCAGGGGCAGGAGGTGGTAAGAAGCGCTTATCCGCTGTCTTAGGGGTAAAAGGGATGGATCCGTAAGCTTCGGGTTCAATTCCGGTTGACCGACCAAAAAGATGTTTAATAGTTTTTCCTCGGCCGTTTCCAGGTTAGAAAGGAGTCTTATTTCCTCTAAAAGTTCAACAGACAGCTTATGGGCCTCGTCAACAATAAGGAGTACATATTTCCCCTGACGGGCCGATTCTTGCAGAAACTCAGAAAATCTCAGCAAGAATTGGGCCTTGGAAAAGGTCCCCATCGAAAACCCGAAGGCATTGCCTATATAATATAAAAAATCATCGATGCTCATGCCGGGGTTAGAGACCGCGGCATAATGTATATTATCCTTCAGACCCGCCAGCAATGCCTGCAACAATGTGGTCTTGCCGGTGCCTACATCGCCGGTGATAACTACAAACCCTTTCTTCTCCTCCACCCCATACCTCAGATGGGCCAGGGCCTCTTTATGGCCTTCGCTCCAAAAAAGAAAACGGGGATCGGGCGTTATCTTAAAAGGCTTTTCATTCAGGTAATAAAAACGCTCGTACATAGCTATAGCAACGCCCCCGGGTACTTTTTTATTACGGCGAATAAAAGAACAGACGTAACTACAATTCCAAAGCTTATTACAGAAATCGCAATAACCCTTTGTTTTTTATTTACTTTCATATCATCGGCCGTGACCAGCACAGGGATGCCGGCCAGGACCGGCAAATTCAGAAATGATTCTATGTCGTCAAGACGGTAAAAAGACTTATCAATATATTCACGGCCAAAGGCCAGCCCGACAGATCCACCCAGGGCAGCAATTATGACCATCGCCAGTATCCTGGGAATGTCGGGTTTGGACGGCATCTGGGGCACCCGGGCCGGGTCAAGTATCCGGAACTGCTCGCCCTTCTGCCTTCTTTCCAGGTTCTCGGCCCGTTCCGCCTCCAGCTTTTTGGCATCCAGATCTTGATAGCTCGCGCTCAAGTTGTCATAATTTCTCTGGAGATCAAGAAGCTCCTGCTCGCGGCGTGGCGTATTCTCAACTCTACCCTGGTAGGCATATATCTTTTGTTTTACCTTGTCTGACTCTATTTGAAGGTTCTTTACCTCCATGTCAACGGCATATATCTGCTGCTGGAGATTCGCAATGACCCGGTTGCCTTCAACCGCCACCTGGCCTTCTCCCTTCTCACCGGTTTTCCCCTCTGTTTTCCCCCACTTTTCAATCATCTTCTTGGTTTTAAGGACATCCGGGTGGTTGGGCTTGTACCTCGACTCCAGGACGGCAAGGTTTTCTTTTAATTGTTCAAGAGAGTCAACCCCTGCCTCTCCCGGGGATCCGGATCCTGATCTGGTGCGTGAAAACTCCTTTTCAACAGCGATCTGTTGCTGGAGGAGTATCTTTCTGTCCTGGCCGCGCCTTATACTCTCCTGGATGGCGTCCAGTTGCTGCTGAAGCCGGGCCAGCACAGCCAGGGTGGACTCTCTCTGCTCCGGCAATTCACCCATATGGGACATTTTATAAGCGCCAATGGCTGCCTCACGTTCCTTCAGCTGTGTTTCCAATTGCTGTAGTTGCTCGGCCAGGAATTCACTTGTGCCCACGGCCTGCTCTTCCCGCAATTTCAGATGTTCTTCCATAAACATGGAAGCCAGTGTACTTGCCACCAGGGCCGCAGTCTGGGGTGATTCATCCTCATAACTAAGGGTAAAGGCGGTAGCCCCTTGTTTTGCCATGGCCCGCTGGGCGGAAGAAATTTCGAGACTGATCCTCCCCCGTATATTTTCTATTATTTTCTCCATAGGGAGTTTTTTACGCTCCTCAGGATAGAGATTAAGCTGGGTTATAACCCCCTCCAGTCTGGTGCGGCTTAATATCTCCTCGCCGATGGAGTGGAGCCGCTCATCTATATCCGCGGTGACCGTGGAATGGACAAAGGCCTCCGGGACCCTCTGCCTGATGATACTTATGGTAGTAGAGGCCTTATAGGTCTTCGGGGCAGCGAGGCAATATATCAGCCCTGCGACGAGGACGAGAAAAAAAGTGGGAATTATATACCACTTCCTGCGCCGGAGCATGTCCAGGTAATAAGTGAAGTCTATTTTGCTTTCCTTTTCTGTCATGATTACCTCTTAGCTTTCAGCCATCAGCAGTCAGCCTTCAGATTTTAAACAAAGACATCAGAAGCTGATAGCTGATAGCTGATAGCTGATGGCTGAATGCTAATTATAGCTGGCTGTGATCCTTAGCATAATCTGATTATCGTCATAGTCGTTGAGACCCACGTTCGAATCGCGCTCCGTGTGCTGTCCGCTGAGCGAGAGGGACAGCCAGCGTCTGTAACTATAGGCAAGGCCGGCAGTGGCTGACCAAAGTTTATCCCGCCTATCGGCCTGCTCAATAAACTTTTCTTCCACATAACTTAGCCCGCCGCTCGCCGTTAACTCGGGCAATAATAAGTAATTAATCCCTCCGTTAGCAGACCAGAACTTGGCAAAGCCAAGATTTTCCGCATCCGAGAGTTCCTGACGGTAGCCGCCCTGTCCCCCCACGAAAACGCTGCCCCGCTCGAATTTTTGTCCGATACTGGCCTGATAACTCAATCCATCGTTTGTCCCGCCCCTTTCGGGATTGCGCAAAAAATACCCTACGCCGGCGCTCAGCGTAGTATGCGGTCCCGGGCTTATGCTATATGAAACCATCCCATCATGTATTACATAATCCGTGCCGCCCGGGTCATAATTCATGTCGGTATAGTTATAGGCGAGAGAAATACTGCTGTCCTGGCTAAACAGATGAACGAGGCGTGCGCCGCCCGTATATTGCTTAAAATCAGGGTTTGTCTCATAATCGCTTATGGAGTGCCGGACGTTTAAGTCCAGACCGTTTTTCACGTCAAACCAGTAAGAGACCCCCGCAAAAGGGGTCTGGATTCTGGTGTCTTCTATCTCCGGATCGCTGTTTTCCAGATGGTTGTCATTGTAACCCACAAAAAAATTGTCCTTGGGGCCGAATTGATGAGAAACCTTGATATCACCGGTATTCCGGTAATAGGTATTTCTGGTCCGGCGTATAGCGTAGCTAATCTCAGGCACTATGTCGACATCGAATACGGGCAAATCGTACTCATAGCGTAGTACTATGGGCTGACCGAATTCGTCTCTATGGACAAGGCCACGCCACCCAACGAGCATAGCCTCCATCTGCTCCCTCGGCTCCTCCGTCCGGTAGAAACTGTCCCTGAAATCGATGCGGGTATGGGGACCGGCCTGCAAAAAGGCGCTTAAGTTGCCGTTGTGGCGCACGGTATTATATTCGGTATATCGCTTGTAAAAGACAAATCCCGGGCTGTAATTCAGGGTGATACCCCTGGTGGGACACTGGGCATCCAAGGAAAGCGCCGGCGAGATAGTGCTTGTCCAGTCCGACGTCTCATCCGTAGATCTAAGGAAGATGTTATCATCATATTTTTCATCAACAGAGAGGCTCGGAGTAAACTTATACCGACATTCGGCCCGTACTGAAGGAACCACCCACGCAAAACAGGACAGAAACAACCACACGACAACCATTACTCTAAGATATCTCATAACCGTATTTCCCCTGAATAATCTGTTCAATCTAAGGCTGATAGCTGAGTGCCGACCGCTGATAGCTTGTTATGGAATAATAATCGTATCATTTGGCTGCAGGTAGATGTTCTGCTCCGGGTTACGCCCTGAGATCACCTTCTTGTAGTCAAAAAAGATGCGCTTAACTTCATCTCCAACCCGTCGAATTATAATTATGTCATCGGAATCCGCCCATTCCGCAAGACCACCGGCCACGGAGAGGGCCTGCAACACCGTCATATCCTTGCTCAACAAATATTCTCCCGGCCTTGCCACCTTGCCTATAATGTATAACCTGCGACCCAGACTTTCCTTAACTATAACCGAAACTTCAGGGAGTTCTACAAAATCCTTAATCTTTTCCTCTAAGTCTTTTTTTAATTGAAGGGGTGTTAGTCCAGCCGCCTTTACATCGTTAAGTAAAGGTAAGGTTATCATCCCGTCAGCCCTTACCGGTACAACCCGCGAAAAGTCGGGTTCCTTCCAGACCTGGATTTCCAGGACGTCGCTTGGCCCTATAATATATGTATCATCAACTACTGATTTTTCACCTGAAAATCCCCCTGTATCCCCCTTTTTCAAAGGGGGAGTTGATGGGCCGCCGTCTTTTTCCAAAGGGGTACTTAACGGATGTTCTCCTTTTTCCGAAGGGGAGCTGAAAGTATCCCCCCCCTTTCCCGTCTCAACCGGGGCGTTTCCAGAAACACCTTCCTGTGCCTGGCCGACGTAAGCAGGGAAGAGCGCTAATATTAAAATCAAAAAAAAGATTCTGATTGAGGCCTTAATCCTGAAGTTCTTCATCTTCTACCCTCTTTTTTTCATTTTTATATCGCCTGAGTCACCTGGAGCCCGTTTTTTAGGTGATCAGGTGCACGCGGTGGCGACGGTCACCTATTGGTCATACTTTTCGTCTACTAAATACATATAACAATCCTGGTAATAGCATGAATATAGTACTTGGTTCAGGAACCGCTGCAACATCGCCATCGCGAACGGCCCATGCGTACTTATACGCCGCATATAGTGTAATGTTTTCTGTGAGCTGTTCTCCGTTGGACATACTGAAATACCCGATGTCTTCGCTTGCTACGAACTCAGATCCAGACCAATAAGATGTTTTGATATTCTGAAAAGGTCCTGTCTTCTGAAGACCCCAACCCGGCTGGGGTTGAACTCCCTCTGTGCTTATTGCGCCAAGATTTCCAAGAGTTACATAATACAAATGGGAAAGTTCACTGTTGGGACTAAGGATATTAAATCCGCGATCGCTTGTACCATCATAGTTCCACGCCAGGTCATACGTGAGCGAGTTAATCGGCAACATTTTAGGCAAGCGCCAATCGTTCCATGTTACATTGCGCACTGAATCATAATAGGATAAAGAAGTTGCCCAGTCCTGTGCATCCTGCCAAGTCAATTGGCCCCAGTAATTCGACCCGTAAAGTGAAGTGTCGTAACCGGTTGTGCTAACGTGGTTAGCGTCCTGTAGCCAGGTAACATCGAACAAGGTATCATAAATCAATCCTCCTCCTCGATCGATCAATTCGGCATTCGCATATCCGGACAATGTAACTATCATTAGCAGAATTACGGCAATTCGATTAAATGAAGCGGTACTTATCATAACCCCTCCTCTTTTTTAATTAGCTTAGTCGAACCAGCAAATTAATCATTACTATATCATGTTCTTGTCACAGCGTATAGCAAATTAGCGGCTAGCGGGTAGCATTCAGGGTATTGCAATTATAGCACATTTTGAATTGGTCTTGTTCACTATGCGCTAATCCCTGATCGCTAATCGCCATTAGATAAGCAATTAATATGCCACTAGATAGCGGATAGTGTATCTCAAGAAAAGCATATAAATTTACCGGAAAATAGAAAATGGAAAAGGAAAATTCACAGAATGGAAAAGTTTTTCACATTGTTATGCACCAGGTGAGAGAAAAATTATTCCTCAAGAAATGGAAAGTAAATTCCACCAACCCGTCGCAACAAACCCCAGGTCAGCCGAGGACGGATGCTCTGCTCCTACAGGAAGCCTAAATCCGTTAAAAATTATTTCTTTGCGCCTTTGCGGTGAAGAACGGCTCTGGCCTCCGTGCCGATCTCGCCGATGTTCTCTACCACATGGATGCCGTGTTGCCGCAGGGTTTCCATTTTCTGGGCGGCTGTGCCCTGGCCGCCGGATATAATGGCCCCGGCATGGCCCATGCGCTTGCCCGGGGGTGCGGTGCGGCCGGCAATGTAGCTGATAACCGGCTTGGGGAAGGATTCTTTTATGTACCTCGCGGCCTCTTCCTCTGCCGTGCCGCCGATCTCACCGATCATGACCACGGCCCCGGTGTCATCGTCAGCGGCAAATAGTTTTAAGATATCAACAAAAGTAGAACCGATAAGCGGGTCGCCGCCGATACCCACACAGGTGGACTGGCCCAGACCGGCCTTGGTCAATTGATCCACCACTTCATAGGTCAAGGTGCCGCTGCGGGAGACAACCCCGATAGGGCCCGGCCTGTGGATAGGGCCGGGCATGATGCCTACCTTGCACTTACCCGGCGAGATCAGTCCCGGGCAGTTGGGACCGATGAGCCGGCAGTCCTTGCCGTCCAGGTAACGAAGGACACGCACCATATCCAAAACAGGAATCCCTTCGGTAATGCAGACAACGACCTTAAGTCCGGCATCAGCCGCCTCAACGATGGCGTCAGCCGCAAAGGAGGCCGGAACAAATATCAAAGAGGCATTAATGGCATGGGCACGGCAGGCCTCGCGTACGGTATTATAGACCGGAACGCCATCAACCTCCTGTCCCTTCTTGCCCGGCGTAACCCCGGCTACAACCTTAGTCCCATAGGCCGTACACTGCCGGGCATGGAAACTCCCTTCCTTACCGGTCAACCCCTGGACAACTACTTGTGTATTTTCATCTATAAGGATGCTCATTTTTAGTTATTAGCGATCAGCTATCAGCCGTCAGCAGTCAGTAAGATAATAAAAACAGTCTTTCTGAAAGCTGTCAGCTGATGGCTGATTGCTGACAGCTGATTATCGATATCACCTCATTCATATCCCTGGCCACGGTAAAGTTCAAACCGGATTGAGCCAGAAGTTCGGCCCCCCTATCCTTGTTTGTACCCTCCAGGCGGACTACTATAGGGACTTTTACCTCAAGATTGGAGACCGCATTTATGACGCCCTCAGCCAGCACGTCGCAGCGCAATATGCCTCCAAAGATATTGATCAGCACCAATTTAACCCGTTCGTCGGAAAGTATAAGCCGGAAACCATTAGCCACGGCCTCGGCGTTAGCCCCGCCGCCGACATCCAGAAAGTTGGCCGGCCTTGCCCCGGCTAAGGCTATAGCGTCCATAGTGGCCATGGCCATGCCTGCGCCATTGACCATCATCCCTACCGTGCCGTCCAGCCGGATGTAATTCAGCCGGTATCGAGCCGCTTCTTCCTCCCAGGTGTTCTCATATTCCCGCCACTCGAGAAGATCCTTATGCCGGAACAGGGCATTGTCGTCAATATCCAGCTTGGCATCGAGGGCGAATATCTCTTTATCCTGTGTGACAACCAGAGGATTTATTTCCGCAAGCGAACAATCATAAGCGGCAAAGGCGCGATAAAGGTTGCCTAACAGTGCAGTGAACGCTGATCCCAGGGCCGGCTCCATCTCCAGCCCGAAGAAAAGATTACGGGACTGATAAGGCATCAGACCGACCACCGGGTCGATGGCCTCCTTTATCAGAAGGTGTGGTTTGGACCGGGCAATCTCCTCGATCTCCATACCGCCGGCCGCGCTGGCCAGTATCACCGGGTGCGCCGTGCTACGGTCTATAGTAACGGCCAGATAATACTCTTTTTCGACGGGAAAGGCGCGTTCCACCAGGACCTTGCGCACCAGCTTACCTTCGGGACTAGTCTGGGACGTAACCAGATTCATGCCGATGATTTTTTGGGCGGTCTCCACGACCGCTCTTCTATCCTCAGCGACCTTTATACCTCCGCCCTTTCCCCGGCCGCCGGCGTGGATCTGGGCCTTAACCGCAAACGGCCCCTGCCCCAGCTTATCGGCTACCGCCCCGGCCTCCTCCGGGGAAGCCGCCATCTCTCCGGGTGGCACAGGAACGCCTTCTCGCGCTAGAAGGATTTTGGCCTGATATTCATGTAATTTCATGGCAATATCCGAGTGGAATTTTATAGCCCAAGCTGTGGCAAAAGGCAAGGAATTTTGATAACTAGCAGTCAGCACTCAGCTATCAGCGTTCAGCTTAATGTGTTGTTTATCTTGGGTTTTTGCTGACAGCTAACCCCTATACGCTAGTATCCGTTCACCGTTATCAGTTCACCGTTGTCCGTAAGAACCTGAGAAGTTTTTTTTCGGTGAGCCTGTCTGCCGACAGGCAGGCAGTCAATGGTGATCGTATTTTCCGGCAACCGTCGCCCCTTAAAAAATGTGGAAAACTCCGCATGGTGAACGGCGAAAGTATTTTCCGTTATTCGGCCACCGATGTCCGTGAAAAGTACGAGAACGTCTTTTTCGGTGAACGGCGAACAGACAACGGTGAACAGTTACATTTGCTACACGCTATCCGCTATTTTTAACCCGCCATATCCGGGCGCCGACTGAAGAGAGTTTTTCCTCAAGCCGCTCGTAGCCCCGGTCGAGATGATAGACGCGGGATACCTCTGTCTTGCCTTCGGCTGCGAGTCCGGCCAGAATAAGCGAGGCGCTGGCCCTGAGATCGGTAGCCATAACCGGAGCAGCCAGCAGACTGCCGCCCCCTTTAATAATAGCGCTCCGCCCTTCGATGATAATATCGGCGCCCATACGTTGCAGTTCGCTTACATGCATGAACCGGTTTTCAAAAATAGTCTCGGTTATCACCGACAGGCCGTTTCCCATGGTCATTAACACTACCATCTGGGCCTGTAAATCGGTGGGAAACCCCGGATAAGGCTGCGTCTTGACATCTACGCTGCGGATCGGCCCGTTTCGTCGCACCCGCATGCCGTCGGAATCTACATCAATAACGAGACCGGCCTCGCGCAGTTTGGCTATAGCCGCCTGAAGATAACCGGCCTGACAATTTCGCAAAAACAGGTCTCCACCGGTCAACCCCGCAGCAATCATATAAGTCCCGGCCTCAATGCGGTCAGGGATGATATGGCAACGGCCGGGCCTAAGCTCAGAAACGCCCTCAATTACTATGGTATCTGTGCCCGCCCCTTTTATCCGCGCCCCCATCTTGACCAGATAGTCAGCCAGCGCTACAACCTCAGGCTCACTGGCCGCATTCTTTATCACCGTTGTTCCCCGGGCCAGAGTCGCCGCCATCATCACGTTCTCTGTGCCGGTTACACTGACCACGTCAAAATAGACGGGCGCCCCTTTTAATCCGTCCACCTTGGCTATAACATATCCCTGCTCCAGGTCGATCTTGACTCCCATCTTTTCAAAGGCCTTAAGGTGCAGATTAATCGGACGGGCCCCTATAGCACATCCTCCGGGAAGAGAAACCCGCGCCTGCCCAAACCGGGCCAAAAGAGGACCCAAAACCAGGACTGAGGCCCGCATCGTCCTTACCAGATCATAAGGGGCTTCGCACTTATCCACATCCCGGGTATCGATCTCTAATCGCTTACCTTCCCGGGAAGACCGAATTCCCATGTAATCAAATAATCTTAAAAGGGTCCTTATATCCACCAGGTCCGGCACATTATCAAATACATGCCCGCCACCGGCGAGTAGAGCAGAGGCGATAAGCGGCAAAGCGGCATTTTTTGCACCGCTGATTACCACTTCGCCCTCAAGGGGATAGCCGCCTTCGATTACAATTTTATCCATATTAAATTAAGTTAGGACGCAGATTTTCGCTGATATACGCAGCGCAAAAAATTCGAAATTCTAATTTTAAAAAGTAAAATCTGCGTTCATCCGCGTCCAAAATAGAAATTAGTTGATCCTCTGTGCCCGAATCACCCGATCAATACCACAATAGTCACGTATTATGGAGACATTCTCAAAGGCCTTGCGTCTTTCAAATTCCTTTAAGACCTCCCTACCTTGTCCATCGCCTATCTCCAGGAAAAGCCAGCCTCCAATCTTGAGGTGCGCAACGCTCTGGCCAATTATCTTTCGGATCACGTCCAGACCATCCGGACCGCCATCCAAGGCCAGCCGCGGTTCATAATCCCGCACCTCCGGCAACAGTCCCGGGAACATCTCTCCCGATATATAAGGGGGATTTGAAACAATAAGGTCAAAAGATACCCCTTGGTCGGCTAGAGGGGCAAAAAGGTCGCCCTGTAAAAAGGTTATGGAATCCAGGACGTTATGCCGCCGGGCATTTTCCATGGCTACAGAAAGGGCCTCTTTTGAAATATCCACGGCATATATGTCAACGCCAGGAAGCTCTCTGGCCAATACAACGGCCAGGATACCGCTTCCCGTACAAAGGTCAAGTATGGTAAGGCCATCATCCGGAGGGATGCCCTGTTTTTTGACGGTATTCAGAACCGCCTCAACCAGGATTTCTGTCTCCGGCCTGGGGATCAAGACCTCAGGGGTTACTTTAAAGGAAAGTGACCAGAATTCCTGCTCGCCCAGGATATGTTGGAGAGGCATTCTTTTTGTCCTCTCCAGGATAAGACCGGCCAGCGTCTTTTCTTCCGCAGAAGACAAGACCCGATCCATATTCAAGAAGAGGTTCAGGCGATCTACCCCGAGGACATGGGCCACGAGTACCTGGGCATCGGCCTCAGGCTCCGGGACGCCGGCAGCAATCAGGGTCTCTTGGGCGCGCTTCAGGACGCCCCTTACGGTATTCTGAGGGAGATTACAGAATCCGCTTATCTCTGCCCCCGACATTGATGTAGGAATGTCTTGAAGCTGTTCACCAGTCATTGGGCATCACTCATCACTTTTTAATGTTTCAGGGCCTCGGCCTGGTAGTAAGTAATAAGCGGAGAGATGACATCTTCCAATTCACCCCCCAGAACCGCATCCAGCCGATAGAGAGTGAGACCAATGCGGTGGTCGGTCATTCTCCCCTGGGGGAAATTATAGGTACGGATACGTTCGCTCCGGTCACCGGTGCCAATCTGGCTCTTGCGCTCCCGGGCTATCTTTTCGTGCTGCTCATTCTGCGTCTTGTCAAGTAGCCGGGCCCTTAGTATCTTCAGGGCCTTGGCCTTGTTTTTATGCTGTGACTTTTCGTCCTGGCAGGTCACTACCATGCCGGTCGGGATATGCGTGACGCGCACCGCGGAATCAGTAGTGTTGACGCTCTGCCCCCCCGGACCGGAAGAACGATAGACATCCACGCGAATATCGGCCGGGTCAATATATACGTCAACTTCTTCCGCCTCCGGAAGGATGGCGACGGTCACCGCCGAGGTATGAATCCTCCCCTGGGCCTCGGTCACAGGCACCCTCTGCACCCGGTGGACGCCGCTTTCATATTTAAGCTGGCTATAAACATTCTCACCGGATATAAGGGCGATAATCTCTTTGAAGCCGCCGATGCCGGTCGGATTGGAACTCATGGTCTCAACCTTCCAGGCACGGCGCTCGGCAAACCGGCTGTACATGCGAAACAGGTCGGCTACAAACAGGGCCGCCTCTTCGCCGCCGGTACCGGCCCGGATCTCCAGAATGGTATTTTTTTCATCATTAGGGTCTTTAGGAAGCAGAAGTACCTTTAACTCATCTTCCAGATTTTCCTGTTCCTTCCTTAACTTCTGGACCTCTTCTTTAGCCATCTCCCGTATTTCTTCGTCTTCATCGTGCATTAATTCCGTGTTATTGGCGATCTGCTCTTTAACTTCCCTGTACCGGCGGTAGGTTTCAACCAATTTTCCCATGGCCGAATGTTCTTTGGCATACCTCTGATATTGCGCCGGGTTGCTTGCCACCTGCGGATCGCCAAGCATTTTTTCTAAATCGAGGTATTTTTCTTCTACTTCTTCTAATCTTTCGAACATAAAATTATCAACACATATGGTCCGGAATTCTGGATCTTGGTCATTTGAATTTGTTTCGAATCTCGAATTTCGAATTTTTTGTAGCTAGGAAGGGGCCTGAGAAGGGATTTTGTATTGGCTATTTAAAGATAAGGCACGGCTCAGGGCGCGTAAGGCCACTTCTATCTGATCATCGGATGGCTCACGGGTGGTAAGCCTCTGTAGGTAGAGACCGGGCGCAACGAACGGACGCACCCAGGCATGATCCGGTCGGGCGCTCGTCCACCTCGTAAGTTCATAAGATAAGCCGGCTATCGGTAACATAAGGCCTATCTTTAAAAAGATATAAGCCGCATTGGATACCCAAAATGGCCACGCAGCGGGTTTCGGTATGAAGGCAAAGACTATGGAAAATATAACTATGCTGATAATTAAAACCATCAGGATAAACGCCGTCCCACACCGGGGATGGAGCGTCGAGTATTTCCGGGCATTTTCCACCGTCAGGGCTTCACCTGCTTCATAGGCATAAATTGACTTGTGTTCGGCGCCGTGATATTGGAATATCCTCTGTATATCTTTTAGTTGCGAAATTCCCAAAATATACAGGAGGAAAAAGGCAATTTTTAAAAGTCCGTCAATCAGGTGAAAGTAAACGGAATCTATGCCCAGGGCCTCCGGGGCAATCTCGGCAATCCAGAGACTTATTACATGGGGCAGCACCACAAACAGAAATATACCCAGGGCCATAGCCACTACCATAGTGAAGAAAATAGCCCATGAGCCGGTCCCGGTAGCACGCCCGCTCTCCTCTTCCTCCATGGCCTGATTCGCCGAAAAACTTAAGGCCTGTATCCCGTTGACCAGGGCCTCGCCCAGCACCAGTACACCCCGTAAAATTGGCCAGTTGAGAAATGAAAATCGTTCCGCCAGAGACCGCCAGACATCTCCCTTAATCACCACTTCGCCATTGGCCTTGCGCACGGCTATGGCGATAGCCCTGGGGGCGCGCATCATGACCCCCTCAATGACTGCCTGCCCACCGACTCTGACACCTTTCTGGTTGAGAATATGCAACGCTATTTTTGTACCTTTTCGTATTTCTTTAAGAAACGCTCCACGCGGCCTGTTGTGTCAACCAGCCTTTGCTTGCCGGTGAAAAAGGGATGGCATTTGGAACAGATTTCCACACGTATATCCTTTTTAGTGGAGCCTGTTTCCATTTCATTGCCGCAGGCACAGCGTACCGTAGTTTTATGATACTTGGGGTGGATATTCTCTTTCATCTTTATCTCCCTTTCTTAACCACAGAGATCACAGAGAGTCGAAAAACCAGCGTTCTCTGTAGTTGAATTTATATCCTCTTATATAATAATCGTATAATTTTTTTGCAAGTTAGTTTTCATCCGGAAACTGCCGTTTCCGAACGAAAGCTCTCAGCGATCAGCTTTCAGCCGTCAGCAAAAAAATAAGACAAACAACATCTTAAGCTGAACGCTGATAGCTGACTGCTGACCGCTCCATCCAGAAAACCGGGGTTTTCGGATGGAAACAAGTTAGATTATTAAAACCCAGATATTTATCGATTCATCGAATTCAGAAACTCGGCGTTATTCTTTGTGCCCTCCATCTTTTCCAAAAGGAATTCCATGGTATCTACAGGATTAAGCGGAGAAAGAAGCTTGCGCAAGATCCAGACACGGTTAAGATCGGCCGGCGGCACTAAAAGCTCTTCTTTTCTGGTGCCGGAACGATTTATGTCTATCGCCGGGAATGTCCGCTTATCGCTCAGTTTTCTATCCAGATGTATCTCCATGTTGCCGGTTCCCTTGAACTCTTCAAAGATAACCTCATCCATGCGGCTGCCGGTTTCAATAAGCGCAGTGGCCATAATAGTCAGGCTGCCTCCTTCTTCAATGTTGCGGGCCGCCCCAAAAAAGCGTTTAGGCCGGTGCAGGGCATTAGAATCTACACCCCCGGAGAGCACCTTGCCGCTGGGAGGGACCACCGTGTTATAAGCCCGCGCCAGACGGGTAATGCTGTCTAACAGTATTACCACATCCCGCTTGTGTTCCACAAGCCGTTTGGCCTTCTCGATAACCATCTCTGCCACCTGAATATGCCTTTGAGCCGGCTCGTCAAAAGTTGAACTGATAACCTCGCCCTTGACCGAACGTTGCATGTCGGTGACTTCTTCAGGCCGTTCATCAATCAACAGCACAATCAGAATTATCTCCGGGTGATTCATGGTGATGCTATTGGCTATATTTTGCAGAAGCATAGTCTTGCCGGTACGCGGCGAGGCCACAATAAGTCCCCGCTGGCCTTTGCCGATAGGCGTCAGAAGATCCATAATTCTCGCAGAATAGTTGGTTGGTTCGGTCTCTGACTCCAGTCTGATCCTCTCCATCGGGTAGAGCGGCGTTAAATTATCAAAGAGTATCTTTTCCCTGCCGAGATCGGAATTCTCATAATTGATAGCCTCGACCTTAAGCAGCGCGAAGTAGCGTTCGCCTTCTTTGGGAGGACGAATCTGGCCGGTAACCGTATCTCCCGTACGCAGACTAAACCGGCGTATCTGGGAAGGCGAGACATATATATCGTCCGGCCCGGGCAGATAATTATAGTCGGGCGCCCTCAAAAATCCAAACCCATCAGGCAGTATCTCTAATACGCCGCCGCCATAAATAACGCCGTTCTTGTCGGATTGGGCCTGCAAGATGGCAAATATGAGCTCCTGCCTGCGCATATTGGCCACGCCCTCGATATTGAATTGCTTGGCCATGTGGGCAAGTTCACCGACTTTTTTCTCTTTAAGGTCAATCAAATTCATAAACCACTCCTTAATCTTTACCTATCCTGAATCTAACTGCGCACATTCAGGGCAAAAATACAAAAAAGCTAAGCCTCGATATTATATCGACCGGCCAAATGGATATCTTAAAACAACACGGGTGTTTTCTGATGAATATTTTAGAAATTCAAATGGTAGTATGTCTTTGGATTTTTTGCCCGTTTCCAGGAAGGAATAACGTTTGTTGTAACAGTAATGAATAAAAAAATAAAAGTCAAGATTTTTTTCTTGCTTGTCAAGCCAAAATAAAAACCCAAATCCGCCGCCTAATAACCCGCTCTGTGTCGCAGTCCGCCAGCGGCGGACTCTTACAGAAAGAACGATCCCCTACCCGTAGGAGCGGCTTCCGTCCTCGGCCGACCTGGAGGCCAGCCGCGACTGGTGCGGTTACATGCCTGGTTAGCTCAAACCTATCTATCACCCTGATTTATCAGGGTCAACAGGGTTTAAAATTAATCCTAATCTTGTAACCAATGCAAACGAACTGCAGAATTCCACCTGGGACTGAAGGGCTTCTACAACATACGGGCTGGATTTTCCGATCAAAGTAATTGACTCCTTTTTAATCTTGTTATAGCCTTAGCCTCAGTTAACCTGTGTAAATAGCCTATAAGCGTGCGGCTCTATAAATGGAGGCAACCACGAAAAGCTATCGCAAAGAACTCTGGTTTGAAGTGCCAACACGCCGGGCCTTTATTAACATCACGCAGGAGGTTAATGCCTGCGTCAGAGAAAGCGGCATTAAAGAGGGTCTATGCCTGGTAAATGCCATGCATATCACGGCCTCAGTATTTATTAACGATGATGAAAGCGGCCTGCATCAGGATTATGAAAGATGGCTGGAACATCTGGCCCCGCACGAGCCTGTCAGCCAATATAAGCATAATCGTACAGGTGAAGACAATGCTGACGCCCACCTCAAACGCCAGATTATGGGGCGTGAGGTTGTAGTAGCCATAACCGAAGGCCGGTTGGACTTAGGTACCTGGGAAAGGATATTTTACGGAGAATTCGACGGCAGGCGAAAAAAAAGAGTTCTCGTAAAAATTATCGGTGAATAAACCCTATCCCCCGGTAATAAACCTAAGCTGCAGGAAAACTGAATGGATGCAGATTCTTAAATTTGGAACTCAGGAACTCATAAAGAAAAATACTGTTCTATTCCTGATTTCTTGATTTCCAGATTCATTCATATAAGTGGTAACATTTTAGGTTTTACAACTCTAAGACCCGCCTCGAAGGGGCGTCGCATTTACGACAGGCTTTCAAAAATCTAAATTGTTACGAGTTATTCATAATTAACATGGGTACGGATAAAGCAGACGTTGCTATCGCAGGTTTTTATTCTAAAACGTTGCCTATCAGTTATTAATAAGTTATGCGAGGTGCGTAAATGGAGTTAACGGATATTTTATCAGTGCAAGGCTGGAAAGAATTGGCTGAGGAGATTAATAAAAGATTCGGGATGAACGGCAGTGTAAACGACAAACAGGGTCTGCTTGTTGCTGCCAGTCCTGCCCCGGCAAACAAAATCTGTCCAAGCATTAAAGCAGGCGAACAAAGCCGGGCGGTCTGTGCGACTGCCCACAGGCATTTGGCGGGGCTGGCCCAGGAGACCAAAAAGCCTGCGGTTGGGGAATGTGATGCCGGGTTTACCAAATTTGTGGCGCCAATTTTTTATAAAGATGAATTTTTGGGTACGGCTGGAGGGTGTGGTTTTCTCGCAGATAATGGCCTGGTAGATGCGTTTTATGTCGCGAAATTACTTAATCTCAGCGAGGAAGAAGTGAACACCTGGACTGCCGGCATCAAGAAACTTTCGCGATCGGACTTACAGGCAGCCATGGAATATGTCGAGGGGCGACTGCAAGAAATCTTGACAGCTTTGTAAAAAGTCAATTCCTCACGCAAGGGCGCAAAGACCGCGAATGGAAAATGAAAATCTGGAAATCAAGAAATCAGGAATAGAACGGTATTTTTCTTTATGAGTTCCTGAGTTCCAAATTTTATTCTTTTTGCGTCCTTGGCGACTTTGGCGCTGCCCTGCTATTTACTCATATTTCTGGCCAGGGTTTTGATTGGTTTCCCCTGTTGGATCAGCCTGACCTCCAAAGGCATCTGCCCCGGCAGACAATGGGTGGCACAGGCTAGGCATGGATCATAGGCCCGAAAAGCCATCTCCACCATATCCAGCAGCCGGCTATCCACCTCACCGTTTTTGATTAGCTTCCCGGCCGCCTTCTTGACCGACATACCCATAGCGGCATTGTTTTGTACGGTAGCCACAATCAGGTTCACCTTTTTGACGATCCCCTGGTCATCGGTGATGTAGTGGTGATAAAGCGTACCCCGCGCCGCTTCTACCACCCCTACACCTTCTGTAGGCTTTTCCGTGGGCAAGGTCCGCACCTTTGGATCGGTAATCTCCGGGTCCTGGGACAGCCGGAGGACCTCTTCACAAGCAAAGAGGTTTTCTATCAACCGTGCCCAGTGGAAGGCCAGGGTATTGTGAACGGGTTTTCGACCGAAAAAGGCGAAAAACTTTTCATAGGCCTCCTGTGCAAGGGGCGTTGCCATGCCCTCCGCCACATTCAGACGGGCCAGGGAATTGACCCGGTAAACCCCGCTCTCCGGTCCATCTACGAGCCCTTTCCAGCCTACCGCCTTCAGATAGGGAAATTTCAGGTAAGACCACGGCTCCACACGTTCTCCGATGTGCTGGAGGTAATCTGCCGCATCAAATGTGACAAATTCCTCGCCCCTGGGATCCACAACCCGTATCCGGCCGTCATAAAAGTTTACGTGCCCCTTAGTATCAACAAGGCCGGCATAATACGTCTCATGATGATAGATATCGCTCAGGATCAAGTCGGCATATTTCTTATTAGCAAGCACGAGGTCTTCAAAGATTTTGAGGCTCTTCTGCGCAAAGGCAACCAGAGATCTCCCCATTTGTTCGATCTCTTTTCTCTCGTCCCCGGTCAACGGCTTTGACATCCCGCCGGGGATGGAGGCCACAGGATGGATCGGATGGCCGGCAATAATGCCCTGTATCTTCTGGGCATACCCCCGGTTCTTCAACACCTCGACTCCGACATCCTTGCCCACAACATCAATCAGGCCGATGACGTTTCTTCTCGCCGGATCGGCCTCAGCCCCGGGGATAAAATCCGGGGCGGCCAAGGCAAAGAAATGAAGGATATGACTATGGGCGATATGCGCATTATAGAAGAGTTCCCGCAACTTACGCGCCGCCGTTGGAATCTTCACATTATAAACCGCATCCGCCGCCTTGGAAGAGGCCATATGGTGAGCGCCGGGACAGACGCCGCAGATCTTGGGCATGATGCGCGGCAACTCCTCCACCGGGCGACCCTGACAGAACTTTTCAAAACCCCGCAGCTCTACTACCTGGAAGTAGGTATCGCTCACATTTCCCTGGTCATCAAGGAAGATATCGATCTTTCCATGTCCTTCCAGTCTGGTTATCGGAGAGATGGTAATCTTCTGTGCCATGCTGATAATCTCCCTATTTTGTATCAGTTTAGCCTTTTGAAAAACTGGCTAAACTTCAATTCAAAATGCAAGATTCAAAGTGCAAAATTCAAAATGTTGATGGTTTTTGTCCGAAATTTTACATTTTCCATGTTGCATTTTCCATTTTGCAATGAGATTTAGCGCATTTTTAAAAGCGCTAAATTGTTACCCTACTTTTTTACCTTATTGCGACCGTCCTTGAGGGTCCGGTTGATAATGGCGGTGGGCAAGGTAAACCGGTAAAAAGTCCCCACCGGATCCTTAATGCTGTTTACCGCCGCCTTCATCTCCGGTATGGTCAGGGCATCCTCGCCTCCCGCGCCAACGATTGATCCAAAGGCAGACAGGGCCTCCGCGCCGGGGTCCAGCATCCTTTCCGTCGGTCCGAAACAGCCGCGACAGGGCATATTCGCGTTAATACATTTCCCGCCGCAGCCCCCCCGGGTAAACGGCCCCATACAGAGGACTCCCTGCTCCAGGAAGCAAAGACCGGGGTCGGCGATTATCTCGTGCGGCCGGTTAATCCTGGCTATCCTCGCGCCGGTTCGCGTACTGACCCGCGGGCACTCATCACAGAGCGCCTTTTGCGAAGCAACCACCGTCCCGGGAGGCGGAAGCTCTCCGGAACGGGCATAGGCGGCGATTATGTTTACGGCATCAAGAATGCGCTCTTCGGTAGGAGGACATCCGGGCAGATAGTAATCGACCCTTACCACCTGGTTTAAGGCGTACACCGTGTCAAAAAACTCGGGGAGAGTGACCTCTCCTTCAGGCACCCGGCACACCGTTTGCGGGTTCACGCCCTCTGGATTGACCGTAGATGGCGTCTCGTGGTAGGCTACCTCAAAAATGCCCGCCCGGTCAGAGAGGTTCGCCAAGCCCGGAATCCCGCCAAAGCAGGCACAGGCGCCGTAAGCAATCAAAACCTTACAGCGCTCACGCAACATCAGGGCGTCTTCCAATTGTTCTGAGGTGCGCACCGCCCCATTGAAAAGGCCGATGTCGATACTTTCCGGGCCCAGGGCCAGCACATCCTGCCGCTTAAAGTCCATAGCAACCGGCCAGTAAAGAATATCCGCGATATCCAGGACACTGAATATCTTCTCCTCAATATCAAGGAGGGAGACGTCACAGCCCCCGCAAGCGCTCGCCCAGTTCATCACAATCTTTTTTTTATCTGCCATGAGTCTCACTCCTCTCCCTGGTGTTTACGGCCACCGGATTGGGACCAAGTTCACGCAGGTCGCGGTCCATTGCAGTTATGGTATCGGCAAACTTCTGCGAGTGCGGCACCCCTATGTAATCAAACTTCAGCCGCTTCTCACTCAGTCCCAGTTGGGCCATCAGTTTCTGCATCAGGGACGTCCTCTTGTCCGCCAGGTAGTTTCCGTTCACGTGATGACAACTCCCGGGCGGACATCCACCTACGAGGATGCCGTCCACCCCGCGCCGGAACATCTCCATAACAAGCGCAGAATTCACCGACGAAGAACACCGAATACGGATGCTGCGGTAATTAACCGGGAGCTTCAAACCGCTCGCTCCGGCAAGATCCGCCCCACAGTAAGAACACCAGTAACAGAGCAGGGCCAGAATCTTAGGCGCGCCGGGGGGTACGCCCTGAAAGGCAACATCGATCTGATCGAGAATCTGCTGTTCCGTGAAGTTGATCAGCTCTGCAGCATGCGTGGGACAGGCCGCGATACAAAAACCGCAGCCCTGGCAAAATGCCGGATCACTCAGCGCCCCCTTTTCCGTAATCTTAATAGCCCCGTGCGGGCAAACCGTCTCACAGATCCGGCAACGAACACAGGCGGCCGGATCAATGCGGCTCACAAACTTCAGGAGATCCTTTTCCCCTTTGATGAGGTGGGGAGCGGCCTTCATCGCTGCGGCGCTGCCCTGCTCCACACTCTGCTGCACGACCTTCGGACCGGCGGCAGCGCCGACCACATACACCCGGTCCACGAAGGACTCTGTGGGCCGGAAAATACGCGGCTGGTTTTCCATGGGAAACCCAAACTGGTCGGTCTGGAGGCCGAGTTTACGAACCAGCGGCTGTGCCTCTCTCCGGGGCGTCTGGGCAGAGGCCAGGACAACCAGATCGGCATCCAGGATGACAAAACCTTCGGCATCAAAAGTGTGCGCAGCGCCGGCGGAAGTAGATCCGTCTTCCAGTCGCGCGACACGAATCTTTACCCCATCGTCACTCGCGGTGATCCCTTCAATCTCCCCCTGCAAAAACTCGATACCCATCCTTTTCACGTGATCATACATGGCCTCGAAGGTCCTCTCGTAGGCCCTTATATCATAGTAGTAGATCACGGTAATATCCGTCTCATTCATGGTGAGACCCAGCCGCTCAACCTGTTTCATGGTAATTCCGCAACAGGTCTTCGAGCAGTAAGAAACGCCCTCTCCTCTCTTTTCTCTGGTCGCCCTTGATCCGGCGCAGAGCACAAAGACAATATGTCGGGGAGTCTGACCGTTCGAAGGGCGTAGAACTCCGCGGTCGAGGAGCCGCTCAAATTCCATGCCCGACATTACATCGGGGAGGCCATAGTTGAACTCACGGTTCCGGCTAAGGTCGTAGGTGTCAAATCCTGTAGAGAGAAAGACAGCGCCGAAATCCTCTTCTTTTTCTTCCGCCTGCGCCGCAAGATTAATAGCCCCGGCCGGACATACCTCGACGCATTTCCCGCACCTGGTGCACGCTCGCTCCAGGATATTATAGGCATCCGGCACTGCGCGCGGAAAATCTTTATCTATGGCCTTTCTGCTAAACAGCCCTTCATCGAACTCACTCGCTATCTCCTCCGGACATACTTCGGCACACTTCCCACAGGAAATACATTTTTCCGTATCCACAAAACGGGCACCTAATCGAAGGCGCGCCCGAAAATTCCCATCAACTCTTTCGATATCAGCAACCTCCGAAGATGTAAGGCATTCCACATTCGGGTGGAACATGCTGCCTGCGGCCTGAACCGGACCTACGCACGTACTCACGCAACGCCCGGGCCAGTTTTCGGTCTGGAAGAGAAAGGGAATCTGACACATGCGTCCCCCCAGGTATGAAGCCTGTTCTACCAGTGTTACCTGCTGACCAAGGGCTGCAAGATCCTGGGCGGTCTGTAAACCGGCCGGCCCGCCGCCTATAACCAGGGACCTGGGTACGATTTTAGTCGCCGGCGCCCGCGGAGTGTCCAATTTCAACCGGACATAGGCCATGCGGAGCACGTCAAGGGCCTTGGCCGTCGCTGCCTTCCGGTCGTCATGAACCCAGGCGCACTGTTCCCGGATGTTCGCCACCTCAAACATGGCCTTGTCTATCTGTGTGCTTTCCAGCACGGCGCTGATCTGTTGTTCGGGGAAACGGAGCGACGAGCGCGCGGAGCACCCGGCAAAAAGGAACCGATCGATGTTGTTCTCCTTAAGTTCGGCCCGGAGCCGGGCCAGTTCCTCTGTGTTGCACAGCGCATCCACGCGCCTCACCGTGACCACGGCGTCCATCTCTCGCGCCCTCTCAACAAGGGACACGGTATCTACGTTCGTGGAAACGCGCCCCTGACAATCACATATCCACACGCCTATGCGCGGTTTATTTACTGCTGAGGAAGTGCTTTCTACTGTCATTCCCTTCGCCTCCGGTTAATCGGCCTCTTGCCGGCGACCCATCAGGTCTTCCTGCCAGCCGCCCTCACCTGTATTGCCCCGCTGCTCAAAAGCAGAATGTCTTTTTTTATCACATATTAGTAAAAAAAGTAAACCCCCTATTAGATAAATTGAAGCTCCCCGCAGTCCGCCTACGGCGGACGGGGAATCTCCGTATGCAAGGTAAAATGCATCGTATGCGCTCGCTATGCATGTTCAGCCTTAAGAGATTTACCCAAATCCACCGTCTAATTTGGCTATCAAGATTAAAATCAGCAGGTTATGGAGTATCCCTGATCACCAGCAAGATATTAGATGCAAGGCGCCGAGGAGCGACGACTGAGGCGTATGGAGCAATACGCCGCAAGGAGGAGCGATCGAAGGCAACGCCGCAGATGATGCCTTGATGGTGGATCAGGGTGCAACAAAAAGCTTGACCGGAACAATGTCATCCATTATATGTGACCATCTAATCTCGTTGATTCATCCCGGCAAAATGGAGCGTCACAAAAAGTGGATAGAAAAACGGTTATGCCATCACGTGCATACATTAACGAAGAGGTAAAAAAGGCGGCAGCACGGGGTCTTCTGTGTAGCCAGATCGTTATTGATATCGGCCTCGGCGAACTGGGCATCTACAGCCATGATGTGGTCAAGGCCGCCGGCGGACTGGTTGGGGCCATGGGCTTTCAAGGGGTAACCTGCGGCGCCCTGACCGGAGCGGGCTGTCTCTTAACCTTTGCTGCCGTGGATAAGATAGATAGAGGCGTTTATCTGTTGATCGAAGAGATGGAGGCCCGATTTAATGAATTAATCTGCAAATATCCGGGGAATACGTGCGCCGATATCCTGGATCATGATACCTCAAAAATACCAACTGAGGTCTGCTACCCACTTATTGTCGGTGCGATTCATATCACCCTGGAGTTACTGGAAACCGTAGGGCTAACAAGACAAATAAGAGACGAACAGGAATTGGAATCCAGCCTGATCCTGGCAGGCAGCCGGGCTAGCCTCGAGTAATATGATCAAAAAAGCTTACGAATACGCCCCCTTTTTTCTCCAGGAGTTCTTTCAGCTCTGTATCGGATAAGCCTCTAACCACATCGGGATTCTCAGGGGACGATATCCCAAAAAATATTCTTTTAACCTTCATCATCTCCACGGTCACCATCAACGCCAGTTTATTTTCTCCATCCCAGTCAGTGATAAACTCAAATTCATCAAAATCTTCCGGTGGATCGGGCAGGTACCGGCCGGCCAACCCGTAGGCATTTTGCGCCACTGCTTCTTTAACCTTCTCCAGAACAACAGTTTTGCCCACATAATTACGGAATCTCTCCATAACGATCACCCCTGACCTAGCTTCGGCGCACTGATATTCAGCTTCTTCATTTTACGCCATAATGTGGTTTTATTGATACCAAGCTCCCGGGCTGTGGCCAACCGGTTCCAATTGTTACTCATAAGGATCTCATAAATAAACCGGCGTTCCATGGCAGTTAAACTGGCCCTTACCGGTCGTGCCATAGGCAGATCCGCTGGGGCGGACAGATTCGCACGCCCAGGCGTATCTTCGACCTGGGCGAACATTTGGCCCGACTCTTTTGGTATGAGACAGGAGGGCAAGTGGCTTGGGTTAATAAGTCCAGACTTGCAAAGTATAAAGGCATGTTCAATTATGTTTTCCAGTTCGCGAACATTTCCGGGGTAATCATGATGCATAAGGATGACTAGTGTCTCTTCCGACACCCCGGAGATATCCTTTCCTCGTAACCGGTTAAAACGATCGATTATGTGGTCAATCAAGAGGGGTATATCCTCTTTCCGTTCCAAAAGTGGCGGCAGGATGATCTTCATCACGTTGATGCGGTAGTAGAGGTCCTCCCGAAATCTTCCTTCTTTCACCAGGACTTCCAGGCTTTTGTTGGTGGAGACCAGTACACGCACATCGGCCTTAATTGGTCTTGTACCCCCCAGGGGTTCAAATTCCTTTTCCTGCAGGACCCGCAAGAGCCGAATCTGAAGGGCCGGAGAAATGTCGCTGATTTCATCCAGGAAGACGGTCCCCCCCTGGGCCAGGGCAAATCTGCCCGGCTTATTCTTCTTGGCATCGGTAAAGGCCCCGGCCACGTAACCAAAAAGCTCCGATTCCAAAAGTGTATCCGGCATAGCAGCACAGTTTACCGCAACAAACGGCCTTTTGCGGCGCTGACTTAGATTATGAATGGCCTTGGCAAAGAGTTCCTTGCCGGAGCCGCTGGGGCCTTCGATAAGGACGGTGCTTTCACTGGCGGCTATTTCCGGCAGGATGGCAAAAATCTTCTGCATCTCGTGATTTTTGCTGATAATGTCGTCCAGACGGTGACGTTTGGTCAATTCCTTTCGCAGTTCCTCAACCATAGAAAGGTCCCGGAAGGTCTCCACACCGCCTATGATTTTCCCGCGTTCATCTTTAAATACAGCCGTGCTGACGCTTATTGGAATCTTTTTACCGCGGTTGTTTATTATATAGACAGGCTTATTGATGATTTGCCTCTTGGTCAGCATAGTTTTTTTTAAGGCGCAATCCGTCTCGCATATATTGGCCCGAAAGACATCGCTGCATAAGCGGCCCATGGCCTCTTCTCTTGGTATGCCGGTAATCTTCTCAGCCGCACAATTGAAGGAAGTAATCTTCCATTCCAGATCTACGGTAAATACACCATCCGCTATGCTGTCTAAGATAATCTCGTGTTTGCAATCCGGTTGTTTTTGGAACGGCATGATATTAAATTAGCTCTTATTTTCTTGATTTGCAAATCCTGCTTGTTATTTTACAGAAAAAAATGGCCCATCCAAAGATGGGCCATTTTCGTGCTTGCACTTTAGCAAATAGGCCGCTACGCCTTCAACGAATCTGGAATCTCCATAGTCTTCATCAATATATCGATAAAGAACATGACGTGCATATTTAGTTTATAGTAATTAATAATGTCTTCGAGCCCTCCGTGGCAGTTGTGGCAGGGCGCAATGCAAATGTGCACCCCGGTAGCCGCCAACTGCTCTGCCTTGGTACTGTTGGACTCTACACGTTTGGTCTTCCAGGGCGGTCCACAGTTAATTACGCCTCCACCGGCGCAACAACAATGGTTGTGTTCCCGGTTGGGATACATCTCTACAAAATTCTCACAGGTAGCATTGACTAAATAACGCATCATCTCATGGAGCCCGCGTCCCCGGACGATATTACACGGGTCATGCAGGGTAACCGGTTCCTTGAACTTTCTCGCTATCTTGATCTTACCCTCCTTGAGCAGTTCATAATAGAACTGCGTGGCATGGATGACCGGAATGGGCGGCATCTTCCAACCCAGCCACCGGTTGCCCACGTCATAGACAGAACGAAAGGCATGACCGCATTCACCCATGACGATTTTTTTCACCCTGAGATTCGCAGCGGTCTCAAAATGGGTCCTCTTCACGCGCCCCATCGTCTCAAAGTCGCCGGTAAACATGGCCATATCACTGTTATCCCAGCCGGGACCAGACGGCATAGTCCAGTTTACTCCTGCTGCTGTCATAAGGATCGCGGCCTGATATATGAGCTGGGCACGGAATTTGGGTTCAGGGCCGATGACCGAATACATAATGTCCGCCCCCTCTTTGTCGAGCGGGATACGTAGACTGGGTATCTCGGCCTGGGCCTCTCCTTCCTGCCACTGGAGGGTGTCTATCCACTCATCCTCTTTCACCCACATCTGGTTCATGGTCGCGGAGTGGCTGTGGGCCGTATCCTGAATATATTGGGGAGTTACCCCCAAGAGATGACAGATGCGCCGAACGGTGGCCATGATATAGGCTATATCAATACCATAGGGACAATACATACTGCAGCGCCGGCATACATTACATTCTGTAGAGGCGATTATCGAGGCCCTCTTTATAAATTCCGGGCTTACCCTGCCCTTCTTCTCCAGTATCTCCCACATGGTCTGTTTGACCTTACCTACCGGCGCCCATTCGGGAGTCCCATGGGAAAGGTAATAATGACAGGCCGTGGAGCACATACCACAGTGGATACAGGTATCCACATAGACCTTCATACGCGCCGCCATCTCACCCGTAATCACGCGGTTTATGACCTGTTCTATCCTTTCATACGTAAGCCTGGCCGCCCCTTCCTCCAGGCCTACATCTATTATCTCTTTTTGTTCCTTTAACTTGGTTGCAGGTACTGCCATGAGTATATCCTCCTTTTAAGACCTCCGCAAAGTAGAAGCGCGAATTACCAATCTCTGGCGTGCCGTACGCCGCCAAACTCAGAACCCGTATAGGCCCTGGTAAACCAGAAGTAGAACATATGGACCAACCGGGTGAAGGGGATGGCCATCAACATAATCTCCCCGGACAGAATATGCAGAATAAGCATAGTCCTGTACTCGATCCACTGATGGTAAGCCAGGAAGCCGGTGATAAACGGAGCGGCGGTAACGGCCAGTATCACGTAATCCGCGGCAGAAGTTACATATTTCACCTCGGGAAGTATCTGTCTCCGGAAAGCAAAGAAAACGCAGGCGCCAATGACCACAAGGGTCATGATGTCGGCAATCCAATCCGGCAGCGCCCACCAGCTTAGGTTCCACGATTCGTCCCAGAGGACAATATGTGAAAGGAGTAAAATAGGTGTCACCAGGAGACAGATATGAAAGACAAAAGACATAACGGTCATTATCGGTCGCTGCCTCATATTTGCGCTGGCAAAAGGTATGATCCAGTGCAGGATGGAGCGCAGGCTATATTTGAGACTCATATAGCTCAGGACAAAGGCCTCTTTCTTTTTGAGTAAATAATACATTGGAATCAGCTTATACAGGCTGCCTCCGATGAAAACGATAAAGGTTAACCACAGTAGCGGACCCCGCACAAACTCATAAATACCCTGCATTATATTTCCCCCCTTACCTAAAATTCTGATATCGGCACGATACGGCGATAGTATTTGCCATCCTCTATGCATCGAACCAAGACCTTCTTTCCGTCCGGGCTGAAGACCGGACTCCAGAGGGCCTCGCATTCACGCCAGGGCTTTCCATTCAACGCAATCGTATATTTGCCGCCTTTCTCTACCTTGGACGCCACCTTACTACCATCGGGACTGAATACCGGCGGCCATACCATATCGTACATCGCCGGCCAGGGCGTACCATCCACCACTATCTTCCAGTGACCGTCGTCCTTGGCAATGGCTGCCAAACGATTGCCGTCCGGGCTGAAGGTGAGATCCGTAACCAATTCATTAAATGTGGTTGCCCACGGTTTGCCGTCAATAGCTACCGTCCATTGTCCAAAAGACGGGGCTACAATGGCCGCCAGTTTTCTGCCGTCCGGGCTGTACGTCTGATGCCAGCACTGCACGAATTTACTGTCCCAGACCGGCTTGCCATTGGATGCCAACGTCCATTTGCCGGCCGCCCGCACCGGCGCAATGGCCAAGGCATCGCTTATTTTAGGCCGGAATATAGGCTCCCAGGCGCAACTGAATTTCTCGGCCCAAGTCTCTCCGTCCATGGCGATGGTGTAATCGTAAAGACCCATCCTGACCTCGGCGGCCACGTGCTTCCCATCAGGTGTTATATCCAGTCCCCAGACATTGGTAAAAATCTTCTCCCAGGCATTGCCGTTCACGGCTACCGTCCAGGTACCTTCATCCTTGAACTTAAAAACCTCGGCCTGGCCCAGCGGCACTGCCTGTACTGCCGCGGCCATATGCTGCCCGTCCGGCGTCATGACGTACTTGCCGATATGCTCAAATAAATTCTCCCACGGCTGGTCATTAACCGCCAATCCATACCGCGTGTCCTGCTGAATCTTAACCGCTATGGTCTGACCATCTTCGTTGAACTTGGTGTCCCATACATAGGCAAATTTATTCTCCCAGGGCACACCATCTACAGCTAACGTCCACTCACCTGCCTCTGAAACTATAGCCGTCAACCGGCCATCAGGACCAAATCTCAGGTTCCACATGTTTTCATAGGTGTTCTCCCAGGCCTCTCCATTTACGCAGGCCGTATAAGTTCCATCCTCATTTCTTACTATGGCTGCGACTTTTTTACCGTCAGGGCTGACATACGGCTCTTGCACCCGGGTAAATTTAGTCTTCCATTCACTGGTAGTCGCGATTAATTCTTCGCTCGTATCCCAATCCCACTTTTTTGATTCGGACATTGTACCGCCTCCTTTTCAAACATCTAGAGCTAACCTTATTGCATGAGACGGCTGGTCTCATGTTATTCATATTCACTCAGACTGCCGGTCTTAATGCTAAAAAGTAATCACTCACCCATCCATGACAAAGGTCGACCCTTCATCAAAAAACATAACAAGATGAATAAGGATTCATATCTATCTAGCATGTCTTAATTGCTGTGGTCAAGTTCTTTTTTTATGGCAGGCCAATAAAACGGTATCCTGGCTTTGGGTTCAAACAACAACGGCCCATTATCTCTAATGAGCCGTTGTCTAATTCATATTTACTTGAGCCAAAAACGCCTTAGGCTCGCAATGAATCCGGGATTTCTATGGTTTTCATCAAAATCTCGCTGATAAAAACGACGTGCATCCCTAATTTATAATAACTAACGATATCTTCCAGTCCGGAGTGACAGTTGTGGCAGGGAGAAATTAAAACCTTTGCGCCGGTGGCAGCAAGTTGTTCGGCCTTTATTTTATTGGACACTACCCGTTTCGTTTTCCAGGGGGGGCCACAGTTGATAACTCCACCCCCGGCATTGCAACAATAGTTGTGTTCCCGGTTGGGATACATCTCTATGAAATTTTTACAGATGGCCTTGATAACATACCTTGCCTTCTCGTGTAATCCCCGCCCTCGTATGACGTTACAGGGATCGTGCAGGGTAACCGGCTCCTCGAATTTTCTGGCTATCTTTAGCCGGCCGTCTTTAATCAGGTTATAATACCACTCGATAGCATGAACAATCGGGATAGGCGGCATCTTCCAGCCCAGCCACCGGTTGCCCACGTCATAGACGGAACGAAAGGCATGACCACATTCGCCCATAACAATCTTCTTTACTCTCAACTCGGCGGCTTTTTCAAAATGGGCCCTTTTAACCCGTCCCATCACCTCGTTATCACCGGTGTACATGGCCATATCGCTGTTGTCCCAGCCAGGCAAAGAAGACATGGTCCAATTTTCGCCGGCTACGGTCATAATAACGGCCGCGTTGTAGAGAAGGTGGGCCAAAAACTTCGGTTCCGGACCGATGACCGAATACATGATATCTGCCCCCTCTTTATCAAGGGGAATACGGACACTCGGCACTTCCCCCTGGGCCTCCCCCTCCTGCCACTGCAAGGTATCTGCCCACTCATCCTCTTTCACCCACATCTGATTCATGGTAACGGCGTGGCTATGAGCTGTATCCTGAATATAGAGGGGCGTAACCCCCAGCAAGTGACAAATTCTCCGAACTACAGACATAATATAAGCTATATCAATCCCATACGGACAAAACATACTGCAGCGGCGGCACATGTTGCATTCTGTAGAGGCAATCTCGGAAGCCTTTTTTATAAACGCCGGGCTGACCTTTCCTTTTTTATCGAGCATCTCCCACATGGTCCGTTTGACCTTTGCTACCGGAGAAAATTCGGGATCGCCATTATTAGAAAGATACTGATGACAGGCGGTGGAACATAACCCACAGTGGATGCAGGTATCCACATAGACCTTCATCCGCGCCCCGGTCTCCCCCCTTAATACTTGGTTGATGACCTGCTCTATCTTCTCATAGGTAAGCCTGGCTGCCCCTTGTTCCAATCCCTCATCAATAATCTCTCCCCATTTTTTTAATTTAGTTGCAGGTACTGCCATAAGTATATCCTCCTCATAAAGACCGTCTAAGAGATGACTAATTAGCAAGTTAAACATATCTGTAAAGCATAAAACGTGCCAATATATTTTCGCACAAAAAATTACCTAACATCCCTTAATTGCTGGATTTATAGGATGGGCCGGGGATATGATAGGGTTGCAATAGTGCAATTTTGGACGACGTTGAGTTGCTTTTTTGCACCAGATAGGTAACGGCAATTAAGATGATTTCGCAAAAAACTAAAAATCACCGCAGAGGTCGCCGAGAACGCTGAGATAACATAGTGAATGGTCTGCAGTTTCTCTCTGCGGACTCTGCGTGCTCTGCGGTGAAAAGCCTTTTTTACGAAACCATCAATTAAAGGATGGTTTGCTAATTTCCGCTTTTGATATAGAGACGAACCCCGGCAAAGACCTTCTCGATAGCCGCGGATTCTTTCCCTCGGACAGCCGAAACCAAATAGTGCAGATTGTCCATATAGGACTCAAGGATCGGCAGGACGTAGGGATTGCAAAAAAGCATCTGGGCATAGAGGGTAGGATCCTGGCTAAACAGACGTCGTACTTGTTGCAACTTTTTTTTGAAGTTGGGTGTAGATATACTATCAAAGGTAGAAAGAGGGAATTTGCTCCCGGCAACGGTCATACCCACAGCCATGTGCGCCGCATGAACAAGTCCTTGCACAATGGCCATGGCCCGGTCATGCTCATCCGGGGACATTATTTCTAAATGTCCGCCGTAAGACCCAAAGAGGTCTTTTAACCAGGGCAGCCATTTCTTGCCCCGTGCCGGACAGAGTACAATATTTTTGCCTTTCAGCGACCTTTCCCGCGGCCCGAATAAAGGGTGGGCGCCGATAACCTCGGCCTTAGAATACTTAAGCATGGCCTCCACCGGTTCCTTCTTGAGGGAGGTAAGATCCATGAACAGGGCGTCTTTCGCCAGATATGGCCCCAATTCTTTGATAGTAGCGCAGGTCACATCAATAGGCACAGTAACAATAAGAACCCGGCTCTTCCTGGCCAGTTCAACCGGGGTCATAGCGGTCTTTCGACCGGCTATCTCCACACTGTAGCCGGCCGCCGTAAAAAAACGCCTAAACCATTGCCCCATCCTTCCGCTGCCGCCGACAAGGCCGATGGTAATGGACTTCTTATCCATGAAATTTGATAGCCCTCTGCCGCAGGAGATGATCCGCCAGGGTGAGCCGCATCATGGCCGCACAAACCGGAACGATCCTTGGGATGGCCGAGATATCATGCCGGCCGCCGACCGTTATTTCCCGTGGTTCCATGTTAATATTTACGGTCTGCTGGGGCCTGGCAATGGATGGGATGGGTTTTACCGCCACCCGCACGACTATGTCATCCCCATTTGAGATACCGGCCAATATGCCCCCGGCATTATTGGTAGCAAAACCGTGCGGCAGAATAGAGTCGTTATTCTGTGAGCCGGGACGGCGTGCGGCCTCAAAACCAGAGCCGATCTCCACGCCCTTGACAGCCCCGATACTCATCATAGCCCTGGCCAGATCACCGTCCAGTTTGTCAAAGACCGGTTCGCCAAGACCAACCGGGCAACCCCTGGCCACTGTCTCCACTATGCCGCCCAGGCTATCTCCCTGCGCACGCACCTCATTAATCCTTTCCTCCATCCGCAGCGCCGCCTCCGGATCCGGACAAAAGAGGGAGTTCTCCCCGGCCGCGGCCAAATCGATCTTTTCCGCACGCACGCCGCCCAGTTCCAGGGTATAGGCTATGACCCGTACCCCCTCCCGCTCCAGAAGCTTACGCGCTACGGCGCCGGCCGCCACTCTGCTCACGGTCTCCCGTCCGGAGGCCCGGCCTCCCCCCCGGTTATCGCGAATACCATATTTCTTAAGGTATGTATAATCTCCATGCCCCGGACGAAAGAGGTCTTTGATAGGCTCATAGGCCGAGGTGTCCACATCACGGTTAAAGATAATAAGCGAGATCGGCGTGCCGGTGGTCTTCCCGGCAAAGACACCGGATAGAATCTCTACCACGTCCGGTTCCTTACGCCTGGTAGTCGCAACCACCCCGGCCTTTCCCGGCCGACGCTGCTCCAGATCAATCTGTATATCCGCCTCGCTCAGAGGGATGAGTGGAGGACAGCCGTCTATGACTACCCCCAGGGCCCGGCCATGGGACTCCCCCCACGTGGTAACCCGAAATACCTTACCGAATGTATTCCCAGCCATATCTCTCTCTTTTATGTCTTAGTTTCTATTCTCAATAATACCTATTATTTTCTCAACAATATCATCCGCCGTCCGGCCTTCTGTATTTATCACATAGTCGGCCGCCTTACGATAAACAGGCTCCCGCTCTTCCAAAACCGCCCTGATTTCCGCCGTTACCGTCTCCCCGGTAAGAGACGGCCGCTGGTCACCTGTCCTGGTATCTTTAGCAATACGCCCGGCCAGCGTGGCCTCATCCGCCGCCAGATAAAAAACCAAACTGTCTTCTCTCAGGCGCGCCTGGTTTTCCGGGTCAAGGACAGCGCCTCCGCCGGCCGCTACTACCATGGCTTTATCCCCGGCCAGACCGCGAATGACGTCTTTTTCCACTACCCGGAAATAAGCCCATCCCTTTTTCTCCACCATTTCTTTGATGGTTATACCGGCCTTCTCTTCGATCAGGATATCGGTGTCAGTAAATAGCACCGACAATCTCTCCGCTAACCTCCGGCCTACCGTGGTCTTCCCGGAACCACGATAACCAATAAGAACGATCTTTGCCAGAGGTTTTTTAGGCATAGAGTTGATCAAATGTCTCCCAAAAATTCGGGAATGATTTAGCCACGCACTCTTCTCCTGCAATGGAAATATCCGGCGTTACCAGGCCGGCCACGGCGAAGCTCATGGCTATACGGTGATCGTTATAAGTTTCGATAACTCCGCCGCATGGCCCCCCCTTGCGGATAACCAGGCCATCCGGCAATTCCTCCACCTGAGCGCCGATCTTTCTCAATTCGGTAGCCACGGCACGGAGGCGGTCTGTCTCCTTTATGCGCAGATGGGCTACGTTCCTGATAACGGTCTCGGTTTCGGCCTGAGCCGCTACGACGGCCAGGGTGGGCACGATATCCGGCCATTTGTTCATATCCACCGTTACGCCTTGCAGTCTCTCCGGGCCAAAGACCGTAATGCCGTCGTCGCCTTTTTCCACCCGGCAACCCATTTTCTCCAAAATATTTAAAAAGGCGGCATCGCCCTGTATCGTATCGGCAAATACATTCTCCACACATACCCGGCCGCCGGTCACCGCGGCCGCCGCCCAGAAATAGGAGGCATTGGAGGCATCTCCTTCTACCGTATAAACCCGCGAGATGTATCTCCCCTGGGGAATATCGAAAATACGATAGTCATTGCAGGGCACAGAAATGCCAAAATCATTCATCACCTTTAAGGTCATGAAGACATAGGGAGTGGAGACCATCTCTCCCTCAATCTCCAGAATGACCTTTCTCCGGGCATACGGGGCCACCAGGAGAATGGCGGATATAAACTGGCTGCTGGAACGACCTGCTATACCAACCGGACCGCCCGGGAGTGTGCCGGATGGAGACATCACCTTTACCGGCGGACAACCCGTGCCGTTTATACTTATGGCCTCGGCGCCAAGTTTGTTCAGGACATCCAGAAGGTCCTGAATAGGGCGCTCTTCCATGCGCTGACTGCCGGTAAGCACTATGCGGCCCCCTCCCAGTGCGCTGAGCGCAGTCAAAAAACGTATGCCGGTCCCGTTATTTCCCATGTAAAGCGGTTTTTTGGGTATCTTTATAAGGCCGCCGGTACCGTTTATTACCACATCTTCCGCTTCCACCGCGATCTCAGCGCCGAGACTCCTTAACGCCTCTATCAGGAGGTTCGTATCTTCACTGATCAAGGCCCCGCGGATAATGCTCTCGCCGTCCGCCAGGGCGGAGGTCACCAGGGCCCGTTGGGTCAGACTCTTTGAGCCGGGGACAGTAATGGTTGCTTTTATAGAACGTTGCGGCCTTACAGTAATCAACGAGAAACTCCTTTCCCTGATAGGTAGTCATCGGCCTCACGCCGCATCACGGAAATCGGGGCCTCTTTCCCCGTCCACAACCTGAATTGGGCCGCGGCCTGATAAATGAGCATATTGAGTCCATCAATGGCAAGACAGCCCTCTTGCCTGGCCTCTCTCAGCAATCTGGTCTCAAGGGGTTTATAGACAATGTCCATAACCACCGGGAAAGACGCGAGGGACTGGCGGGGCACAAGACTTTCTTCCGCTTTAGGGTACATGCCCACGCTTGTGGCCTGGATAAGCATATCTGCCTTATCCCGTGTAAACTCTCCGAAAGGAACCCAATCCACACCGATCTCTTCGGCCAGACTCCTCCCCTTCTCTCCGGTTCGATTGGTAAGGACTACATGACATCCCTCTGTCTTAAGGGCAAAGGCGATAGACCGGGCCGCGCCGCCTGCTCCAAGGATCAGACATCTCCGGCCATAGAGTTCCGTCTTCTCCTTGAGGGCCAGAACAGCCCCCAGGCCGTCGGTATTTGCCCCGATAAGCCTTTCTTCCTGCCAATAAAGGGTATTTACCGCCCCCATCGCCTGGGCCAGCGGCTCCAGGTCATCCACATACGGCAAGATGGCCGTTTTGTGAGGGATGGTGACGCTCACCCCGTGTATGGGTAAAGACCTTATACCCTGCACTGCCGCCGCCGGATCGCTCACGCAAAAGGCGAGATATACCGCATTAATGCCCAAGGCCCGGAACGCCGCATTGTGCAGGATCGGGCTGAGACTCTTGGCTACAGGATTACCTATCAGACAATAAAGGCGTGTTTCGCTATCAATCAGGTACATCAGGAAAGGTCCATCTGGTCCATGATCTGCCTGAGCGTAAAGGCGCTGATCTGTCCCGGCGCTGTCTCCCGGCCGCGGCCGGGAGAGGCATAGGTCATATAGCCTCCCAGGGGCAGGGTGGCCAGACGACTGATCTTCCCCATCTCGCCCATACAGAAGGCAATCAAAGGAAATTTCTGCTGACGGGCCCAACTAAGGAGAGAGAGAAGCGTAATATTGTCATCCGGCGAGGTAGCCATGGTCACAATCTTACCGACATCGGCCCCGGCCGCACGCATGGATTTCAATACATTAAGCAGGGACCTTCTGGAAGGCGTATGGGTGAAGTCATGATAAGAAAAGATGACCTTTGTCTTCCTTTTATTTGCCAGCAGCCTTTCCTTTATCGGCGCCGCCGTCCGCCACTCAAGGTCAATGTAGTCGGCCCCCAGGGCCATGGCCTCAGCAAGAGAACTAATTCTATCCGCCTCTTTTCCGGTAAACATCCCGCCTTCCCTGGACGAACGGTTGGTTACCACGACCTTCCTGGGCCGGGCTGCCTTAATAAGAGAAGCCAAGTCTGGATCTTTAAGCCCGTCCAGCCGCAGCTCTATGGCATCAGCCGCCTTCTGTCCCTTTTTGATTGCGGCCAGCATACCGGACATGGTGGGTGCGGAAACAGCAACGCAGATCACTTCTCGGTAATCGTCTCCTCTATATGATAGCCGAAATGGCGGCCGCCGGCCTCAACAGACATCAAGACCTGGTCTCCCTCCTTAAGGGAAACGATGGATACCGGCTCCCCATCCGGTCTGGTGAGCCGTATAGTCTCGGCATTTTGCAAGATAGTGGAAAATACCTTGCCTTCGGCCCGGGCTTCAATGAGAACCAGGGGACGTTTCTCGATCTTAACCCGGCCGACCACCACCGGTCCGCTCTTGCCCTGGCTGTTGACCATGAGCACCTCATCGCCGCTCTTGAGTTCGGAAAGGTAGCGCGTCTTGCCGCCGGGCACGCGCACGTAGGCGTGAACCGGCCCGGCGTTGACTCGGAAGGGCCGGGTAGCTACATACGGATTTTCTACGCTCTCCGCATGTACCAGAAAGAGGGCCTGGCTGGTATTGCCGATAAGCATGCCCTCACCCTTCCCCATCTGCGTGCAGGTATCGATGCACACACGGTCTCCCATGCCCAGGGTCTTTATGGAAACCACCTCGCCTATAGTAAGCGGGGCCTCTCCGCCTGTTTCCCGCAAAGAGGTCAGTATCTTCTTAAGCTCCGCCGGTTCCGAGACGTTGATTACCACCCCATCTACCCCTTTTTCCAGGACCCCCAGGGCCGTCCTGGCGTCTTCCAGGTTTGACGTCTCCACGAGGACATTATTGGTTTGAGCGACGATATTTTCAAGCGGAATAACCGTCCAGTCCGTGGTCGTGGCCACGACCTTCCTGGTCTGGGCCAATCGGACAACCTCTTTTTCATCCTCCGATCCCCGGATAGTCACCTCCACCACATCTTCCCCCCACTTGAGATCCCCATCCGGCGCCACCGTAGGAATACGACCGAGTTTTTTGGCCTTCTCTGAATCACCCTCTGCCAGTACCAGGGCATCTGCCCCATTTTCCAGGGCAGTGGTTACCAGCTTCTTCTTCCAGGGGATAACCTTCACCCATATCTGTTTCATATATGATTTCCTTCCTACGAAGACAGTATTATCAAAAGTTAACCGCCTCGTTTGCCTCGAAATGCCTGAGAAATTGCCCGCTAATAACAGTTCAAGCAGCTTAAACCGTTCAAACGTTGAAACCGTCTTTTCCCGGTGGATTCTGTGGCTTGAATATTAATCCTATTCCTTGCTCAAATATTCCAGGGCCTCTTCTACTGAATACCGGCGATGCACCATACGGCTCAACGTAGCCGTCATGTGTTGCGGATTCTTATGCTGGAAGATATTGCGTCCGATGGATAGACCGGATGCCCCGGCGTCTATAGCATCCCTGACCATCGTCAGTAAATCCCGATCCGAAGACATCTTTGGACCTCCGGCAATAACCACGGGAACCGGACACCCCTCTACCACCCGCCGGAAGGACTCCGGGTCGCCCGTATAAGAACATTTGACGATATCCGCTCCCAGTTCTGCTCCCAGCCTGGCCACATGCCTGATTATCTCCGGATCATATTCATTTTTAATCTTCTCGCCCCGCGGGTACATCATGGCCAGGAGCGGTATCCCCCACTCGCTGGCGATCCGGGCCGTCTGCCCGAGGTCCCTCAACATCTCACTATCATTGCCGTTCCC
The DNA here is from genome assembly GCA_031082315.1 of Thermodesulfobacteriota bacterium. Taxonomy (NCBI): domain Bacteria; kingdom Pseudomonadati; phylum Thermodesulfobacteriota; species Thermodesulfobacteriota bacterium. Next base: position 68,920 of record JAVHLC010000003.1, on the reverse strand, counting down.
CACATTGACCTGGATGGAGACCGCATCCGCGCCTATCTTTATGGCCTCTTCCACAGTGCAGATCATGGTCTTGGCATTGGGATACGGCGATATAGTGGTGCTGCCCGAGAGGTGGATAATCAAACCCACATCTTTTCCCCCCCCACGGTGGCCGGCCCTTACGATGCCTTTATGCACGACTATGGCATTGGCGCCGCCCGAGGCTACCGCATTAACGGTCTTCTTCATGTCAATAAGCCCTTCGATAGGACCCACCGTCACTCCATGGTCCATGGGGACAATAACCGTCTTTTTAGTATTACGGTTGAAGATGCGCTCCATACGAATCTGTTTTCCAGTCATCTCTTATCCTCCTTTAATAGAAAAGGCCGTGAAGAATTCCTCTGTCACGGCCTTTTCCTTTAAATAAAAAGGCCGTGAGCTTTTTGCCTGCCCACGACCTTGAGATTTTGCAAGGGTTATCCCAAAGACGATGGGCAGACCATGGTATAATAGTAGCAAAAGTAATAAAATCTCCCACCACAGCAGCCCTTTTCTCCCATCGTCCGGTTCCCCTTTATATACAAAGCCGACCATAGCTAAGGGGCCGTTCTTTGTCAAGAAAAAAATGGCCTCAGCCGGAGACAAAACGATTAATGACTATTCCGTGGCTTCGCCCAAAATCCACTATCTTCCGGGGATCAGATTTACCGTGCAGATACCTCTTTCTGAAGTCTTCTTTAGCCAGTAAATAGAGGATGTAACTGATATGCCCGGAATACCCGCCAAAGTCAAGCCGCTGTATTTTATCTACAGTCTGCCTGGCCAGATTCACCGCCTGACGGTGAATGGTGGGCGGTGCACCGTTGCACCTTTTGACCGAATAAAGCTGACGGCAACTGAAAGGACGAATATCATAGATCACACAGGTATTGTCCGCCCTGAGAAAGGCGCAACGGGAGAGTTTTTTCTGTTCCCTTTCCGCCTTGTTCTGCGCCAGCCCGGCCTTTATTTCGGCCTGGAGCGTCTTGTCAAACGTATCCATCCGCTCCCGGATGATGACCCCTTCCAAGGTAGTAATGTCGATATCGCCCACACCTATGCAGCAGTCCGCACACCCCGCCTCACACGCCGCTGCTTTCTTAAACTCAGCCACACCTTCCTCATACTCGTCGTATAACGCCCGGAGTTGCTTTTTCTTTTCCTCTATGTCCATCATTTCACCAAAAAGAAGTAAACGCCTAGAAAAAGCTTGTCAAGGATATTTTAAATAGAATATAAATATGTTAGAGGGACTTATATGAAATCGGAATACGATTTTTTAAGCATGAAAGGTGCGGTGCGGGGGAAATATTATAAAGCATATCGTGCTGGTCATAAGGTAGTCATTCATAACGAGGACGGTACTACCTCAGTCCAATATTTTAAGCTTGAAGACGGAGCAGTTATGTTGGAGCCGGATGTTAGAAAGTATTTTTCAGACTCGGAATCAGTCAACAAAGCGCTCCGGTCATTGATTGCGATTATTCCTTCTAAGAAGCGAACACCTGCTCATACAAAATAATAATTGCTCTGACATATAATTGGGTAACCGGTGGCTTCTCTCCCCCAGCCCCCACACCACCTGGCCTGCGGGTCCGCACTAGGCGGTTCATAAAGCCTATTGGGCCGTAGCCGGATAATGGATGTTCAGCTTCCTTCAGCCGGTCTCTTACGATTCCACCCTTGCCTTCGGCTAGTACTTCTGCTAACGTATCACCACGTGGACAGGGTTCACGTACAGGGGATTTGCACCCCATAAGTTCACGCCCATGCCGGGCGTACACCCGTCACTACAGCCAACGCCGGGCAATGATGTCGATTTTCCCGCAACGCCCAGGCGGCGCGGCTGAGTTCAATTTGTTGTGTGACCAAATAAAACGAAAAATTGAGGAAACTATGAGTACCGAAAAAATTTACAATGCAACAATAAATCAAATAATGAATCATTTTAGAGAGAGAGAGAGAGAGAGAGAGAGAGAGAACTTCTGCATCTAGATATTGGTTCTGGCTCTGGTGACTTGGTAAAATTGTTGAAAAAACATTTGAAGAATACAAAAGCATCATGTTGTGACTACACTGATAAACTCATGCAATTACCTGGTCAGAAGGTAGATCTTGTTGATTTAAATACTAAAAAAGAACTTCAATATCAAGACAGTACGTTCGACATTGTGACAGCGACAGAAGTTATTGAGCATTTAGAGGATTTTCGTGCAATTCTGCGTGAAATATATCGTGTGCTAAAACCAGGCGGGATTTGCGTGTTGAGTACACCTAATATTCTCAACTTAAATTCACGGCTACGAAATTTATGGTTTGGCTTCGCCGAGCTAATGGGACCTCTTCCCATCCAGAACAGGAAGATAGAATCATGTGCGGGTCATATTAACCCTATATCCATTTTTTATCTAATGCATGCTTTGCACGAATTAAATTTCAAACAAATTGATTTCGTAGTTGATAAATACCAACGCTCAGGAATTGGCAAGGCAATAATTCTTTGGCTCCCCATAAGGTTAGTCGGTTCAAAAATTTGGCGGCGAGAGGTGAAAAAATATAAAACCATCGATGATTCCAACAGAGAAATAGTCAGGAAATTAAATTCATTGCCTATTCTTTTGGGACGTACAATCATAGTATCTGCGATAAAATAGAGAATGAATCACACAATCGGGTAACCGGGGGCTTCTCTCCCCCGGTCCCCACACCACCTAGGGGGACGGGGGGGACAGCCATGTAGGGTGGGCTTTGCCCACCAAAACCGCTGACAATATGTTGTGGATACGGGTCATATTTTAAATGCCGAATTATCGAAGGGCACGGAAGGGAAATACATATTTTTTCACGGTGGTTACGTACCAACGGCAGCCGACTCTTTGTCTGGAGGAATCGAGAGCACTGTTACGTGAAATCACCGCAAGGGTGCGCAATTCGCATCCTTTCATCATTGAAGCCTGGGTCTTGCTGCCGGATCATATGCACTGCATTTGGCGTTTACCGGATGGAGAAATTGATTATTCGTTGCGTTGGGCGCTGATAAAGACTGAATTTACCAAGAAGGCCCGATGTTGGCTGGACACCCCGAATCCAACCCCGTCTCGAAAGAAGCATAGAGAAGGTACGGTGTGGCAAAGACGGTGGGCAAAGCCCACCCTACTGGGTTAGGTGTAACCTTTTTCCCTGAGTTGTTCTCGAGACGGGATGCCGGCTCTTCCCCCTGGTTTGAGGCTGACCATGGCCGCGGCCCATGCGGCAAAATCAAGACTTTTGTGGACATCCCATCCCTGTATCAGGCCGTAAATAAAGCCTGCGTGAAAGACATCGCCGCAGCCCGTGGTATCCACGGCCTCCACCGGATAGGCAGGCCGCTCAATGATCGCGCCCTCGGCCAGGGCCACATAGCCTCTCGGCCCCAGGGTTACGCCGGCAACGCGGGGGCCAAGCCCGGCCAGCCTGTAGCAGGCCTCCAGCGGTTTGTCCGCGCCCACCAAAGCCCTCGCAAAGGTTTCAGAGGCCAGAAAATAATCGCTCAACCGGGCGAGATCCAGCATGCCCTCGCGGAGGGAGCCGGCGTCCACGACGACCTGGACTCCCGCCTCCCTGGCGGCCTTACAAGCGGCAAGGGAGGCCTCGATAAAAAGGCCGTCGGTGTGGAGTACTTTGGCCTTGCGGATAAGACTGTAGTCGATCTCTTCAGGGTTTGGAGGAGGGCCGGTGGGCCTTCGCCAGAAGATCGTGCGCCTCCCTACTCCGGGTTCAGCTACAATAAAGGCGAACTGAGAGGCAAACCCCTTCCTGACCAGGATACCACCGGTATCTACGCCTTCAGCATCCAGTGAGGCCTTGATGCTGCCGCCGAATACATCATCCCCCACCACACCGGCAAAGGTACACGAAACGCCCCAGCGGGCCAGGGCGACCAGGGCCGTAGCCACCGGCCCGCCGCCCTGCACGACCATATCGGAGAACTCGCACTTCACATCCGGCGGAGGATAGGCGTCCACTTTCCCGATATAATCCAGGCAGCACTGCCCCAGACCAAAAACCTGAAAGGAGCGCATTCGGGTTACTTGAACACCAACATCGGACACCCTCCGCAGACATCAAATCCGGGATAGGGTTCCCTTTTGCGCAGGAACGAGACTCCCCTGTTGCGAACGGTCCTTTCCAGCATCCTCTTCGCTACCGCCTCTATCTGATCCCCGGGAACAGCCACATTCACCTCTCCCCGTTCCGTCTTCCCCGATGTGTAACTCCCGCTGCACATGGTAGTCATGTTGGCCCTGCCGGTTTGATAGGCTATCACATCGCCGCCGCAGACTGCAGAGCCTACCATCTGGGTAACAGGCAAAAGATGCACATCCATCGCCGCCATGTAATCGTTTAGAATATGATAGGCCTGAAAGGGGGTGCAGGTAACGTGAACAACATCCGGGGCAACCGGGGTCTTTTCCAGTGGAGAGGTCAAGAAGCCTTTTAATTTCCCTTCGGGGAGCCTGGGCCTAGCCTTGGCAAATTTTTCCGCCTGCCCGCGATCTTTGGCATACTTCATATGCCTTGCTATTTCCTTATCATCGCACGGTCTCCAGCCAAAAACATATTTTGCGCTGGCACACAGGAGTTTTTCTTCCCCGCCCACCAGTACGTACCCGGAAGCCCTTGACGCGGCGATGAAGGCACAGAAGGTTATGGGGTGCAGCGGAATCCTGTCCGGTTTGTATTGCCCCATCTCCTCTTCATCAAAGAAAAACTTCACCGCGACCGGCGGGAAATCGAGCTTAAGGAGTCTCTCAAATATATCTGATATTTCCTGATATGAGAGTTTGTCTTTTTCAGCCAGGGCAAAAAGGTCATCTGTTCTCGCCATAACGCAATCCTCAAAAAACTCCGTCGTCTTTTATAGGTCCACCCAACTTACAATCTCCCCCAGCAGCACGCGGCTGCTCCGGAATTTGTCGTACGGCAAATCCGGGTCTGGATAGCCGATGGCTATGCCGATAACGAACTTCTTGCCGGGGGGCACGGATAGGTGTGCCCGGATGATATCCGGGTGGCGGACGGCAGCGGCCAGGATGCAGGTGCCCAGCCCTTCCCTCTTGGCCAGGAGGCAGATAGTCTGGGTGACGCTCCCGCAGTCAAAGAGTGAATAGTGGCCAAGATTTTCTCCCATGAGGATAAAGATGACTGCGGGAGCGCCGAAAAAGGCATACATCTTCTGATAGTGCGCATTTCGGGCCGCCTTATCGTCACGGGCTACACCCAGCGTATCAAAAAGCCCTCTACCCACCTGCTGATAGCGGCCCTTATAAGGCTCATCCCACTCCGCCGGCATGGAAATATCGGGATTGTCCTTTGCGCCCTCTGCCAGGCGGCAGCAAAAATCCTTACCGATCTTCCCTAAGGCCTCTCCGCCCACGACCAGAAATTCCCAGGGCTGGGTGTTGCCCCAGGAGGGGGCCCACCGGGCGGCATCCAAGATATTTTCAATCACGGTCTTTGGAACCGGTTTGGGCAGGAAAGCCCGGGTGCTCCTGCGGTTATGAATGGCTTCTGCTATATCCATGAGTCCCTCCTTTTCTACCGCAAAGAGTTTTTTCTTACCACAGAGTCACAGAGAACACAGAGATATTGTTTTTGCCCATGGGGAGAAAGAAAAAACCACTGTGACCTCAATGCCTCAGTGGTGAATAAATCTTCATTCCTCTCTCACTTGACCATCCGCTTTATCCCTTGCTTTAAGATAGGCACATTAAAGTTAATTAGGAGACCTACTTTGATACCGGTCAATTTTAGATAGGTCAGAAGCTGGGCCTTGTGTATCGGCTGCAGAGCATCACAGGCTTTTAATTCAAGAACTAACCTGTTTTCCACGAGCACATCCAAGCGATAGCCGCAATCTAATTTGATGCCCTTGTACTCTATAGGAAGCTCCTTTTGCCTGTCGTAAAGAATTTGTCTTAATTCAAGCTCACGACACAAGCATTCCTCATAAGCAGATTCCAATAGGCCAGGTCCAAGGATCTTATGAACCTCAATAGCTGCGCTGATGACTTCACCGGTAAGATCGTTTATATCCATTTGAACATGCATAGCGAGCGAATACGATGCATTTTACCTTGCATACGGAGATTCCCCGCAGCTTGCTGCGGGGAGCTTCAATCTGCCTTTATTACGGAATTTGATCTGCGGATATCTCCAGGCAAATTAAAATGCTCTTACTCTCGGTGCCCTCTGTGCCTCTGTGGTGAACAACTCTTTCCCCCTATTTCTTCCGCCAGATGGGGCCGCGCGGCGTGTCGATAACCATTATACCATGAGCGGAGAGTTGTTCGCGCATCTGATCGGCCAGGACCCAATCTTTTCTCTCGCGGGCCTCTTCTCTTTTCTCAATCAAGGCCGCAATCTCCGGATCGAGTGTCTCTTCCTTGAAATCCATGATTCCGAGCACAGTATCCAGCTTTTTCAGGACAGCCAGGGTGTAGGCGATCTGGTCACGATCCAGGTTACGGGCATCTATAATCGGGTTTATCTTTTTGATGAAGTTGAAAAGAGCGGCCAGGGCCCCGGCCACGTTCAGGTCGTCATCCATGGCCACGATGAATTCCTGCTCCATGGTCGATACATACGTGGCTGCCTCCGGATGCGGTTCTCCGGGGACAAGCACATTCAGATGGTGGATAAGATCATCCAGCCGCCTAAGGGAACTCTGCGCGGCATCCAGGGTCCGGTAGGAAAAACGCAGGGGTTTCCGATAGTGCGTAGAAATAAGAAGGAAACGAACTTCCCGGCCGGTACATCCTTTTTCCAGCAGGTCCCGCAAGGTAATAAAATTACCGGCTGAACGGGACATCTTCTTGCCGTTTACCATGACCAGGGCGCTGTGCAGCCAGTATCTGGCCATAGCCTTGCCGGTAAAGGCCTCGGCTATGGCGATCTCATTTTCATGATGCGGGAAGATCAGGTCACTCCCGCTGGTATGGACATCAAAGGTCGGCCCGAGATACTTGAGGGACATGGCGGCGCATTCAATATGCCAGCCCGGCCTGAGATTTCCCCATTCAGTCTTGTAAAAAACACCCTTTTTCAATTCAGACAGGCTGGAACGTTTCAGGAGGGTAAAATCCATGGGGTTGTCTTTCTCATACTCATCAAGGTCAACCGTAGTCCCGACCCTTATCTTATCCAGCTTTATGCGCGACAGGCGTCCATAGTGCGGAAACTTGGAAAGGTCGTAATAAATGGAGTGGTGTTTTTCGTAGGCATAACCCTTTTCGAGAAGGGTCCTGGTCATGGCCAGCATGTCCTCCACGTGCTCGGTAGCACGCGGATAGACCGTGGCCCGCAAGACGCCGAGCGTGTCTATATCCTGCATGAATTCCCGGATATACCTTTCCGTAAACTCTTTTAAGGACTGTCCGGCCTGCTCGGAACCCTGGATGGTCTTGTCATCTATATCCGTGATGTTCATGATATGGGTAACCGCGTAACCCTTGAACTCCAGATAGCGTCTGATTAAATCTGCGGCTATAAAGCGCCGGCAAATCCCCAGGTGCGCGAGCTCATGCGCGGTCGGGCCGCACGAGTACATGCCTGTCTTACCCGGCATGATCGATTCAAAGACCTCTTTTTTCCGGGTCAGGGTATTGTAAAACTTCAGTTGGGAGGCGGTCTCCTTAGAGGGTACTTTGATCTCTTTGGCAAAGAGATCGGTGCTCAGATACCGGTCACCGCCATCGGGGAAGATCGTGACAATAATCCCCTTTTCCATGCGCCGGGCGACTTCCAGGGCCGCGGCCATAGCCGCTCCGGAACTCATCCCGACAAAAAGCCCCTCTTCTTTGGCCAGGCGGCGGGCCATGGCAAAGGCCTCTTCGTCATGGATGTTTATGATCTCATCCAGCCTGTTTTTATCGAAGATGCCGGGCCTGTAAGACTCCTTCATGTTCTTCAGGCCCTGAATCTTGTGCTTTAAGTAAGGCTCGACGCCTATAATTTTCACGGCCGGATTTTGCTCTTTGATATAACGGGAAACACCCATAGCCGTCCCGGTCGTCCCGAGACCCATGACAATGGCGCTGACCTGCCCCCCGGTCTGTTCCCAGATCTCCGGCCCGGTGCCTGTATAATGGGCCTTCCAGTTATTTTCATTATTAAACTGGTCGGTCATAAAATAACGCTCCGGATATTCGCGGGCCAGGGCATAGGCCTCCTCAATGGCCCCATCCGTGCCCAGGTTGGCCGGGGTGAGGATTATCTCCGTCCCAAAGGCCTCCAAAATCCTGCGTCTTTCTATACTGGCGGATTCAGACATGACCAGCATACAACGGTAGCCCTTGACCGCGCTTACCAGGGCCAGGCCGATACCGGTATTGCCGCTCGTGGCCTCGAGCACGGTCATCCCCTTTTTCAGCCCCCCGGTCTCTTCCGCAGCCTCGATCATGGCCAGGGCCACACGGTCCTTGATCGACCCGCCCGGATTGAACATCTCCAGTTTGGCCAGGATGGTAACGTTCCGGTAAGGATTTATGCGTATGATGGGTGCAAGAGGGGTGCGCCCGATACGGTCGAGGATATTCCCGTATTTTCCGATCTCCAGCCTGTTAGATGGCTTCATGAGCGCTGCCTTTCGTCAGCAGGAAAATGAACCCATTCCGTTCGTCAGAGACACCTTTTGAAAACAGACCTGCTGTAGGGGTACCGGGGAAAATATAAAGAGAAAGGTTATACGGGGGTAAGTTGCTCAGGCGGGAACTCTCTTCGCCCAGTGTCTGGAGCGCGCCCTTTAAATGGGCATCATCCAGGTCTTTAATATCCCCCCCTGCCCGGGAAGACGTAGCAAGGCGTTTAACTGCCTGCCTTACATAAGCCTTAATCAAAGTTACAGCCTCTAACGCCCTGCCTTGCTCACGGACTTCTAAGGCCTCAGGAAAGTCCCGGCCGCTCAGATCAGGGAGTGGAATCGTCAAAATGAGTTTATTGGGCGGTAACAACTCCAGCGCCGTGTACCTGTCTGTGAACGGTATCCCGGCCCCATGAAAGCCTTTCTCAAAGAGACGTGACCAGGCCTTAAGCCGGGTGGCAATGGAGATGGTATCCTCCCTATCGGGTATGGAGGCGGGCGCGGCCCGAGAAGGCCTTTCTTCATCTATCAAAAGCTCCGACCACAGCTTACTCTCCTGCATGCTGACCTTGAAGTCTAATCGCGCCGTCTCGTCTTCCCGCTGGTCGTGTTCCTGCGCCAGGTGCAGGAAGAGCTGGATTGCGGAAAGTTCGTCAAAGGCCGGCGGCATAGACTCTTCACCCCTGAGTGCGGCCATTATCTCTCCATACCCCTCCACACCAGTCCCTGACTCCTTGATATGCTTCAAATAGCCAAGCTGGCCGGAGTTGAAGACAAAATCGCCCCAGGACAGGATCTCCCGCACTCTTCGCTTCAGGGCCGGCAGCTCAGAACCGGCCGGAAGGGGGACTTCCAGACGGAGAAGGCCGGACCTTACCAGCTCCGGATAAAGCGGCGATGACTGCCATTCGGATGGCTGATAAAGGACCAGGCTATCAAAAAAGAAGAGGACGCTCTTAAGCAGTCCTTCCCGGATATACGTAAACGGAAAGTAGAGTGCGGAAAGAGGTTCTCCTTTAACTTTCTGCTTCTCCATACTTTTAGAAACCACCTGCTATAAAGAAATTGTCTTATAGTTCTTAGCAAGAAAGATAACCATTGACAAGATTCTTTTTCAACACCTATTATTTAGCCAAGTTCGAAGCTGGAACTCAGGAAATCAGGAAAGTATTATTGAGAAATTGATTTTCAGCAGTTCGGCTTCTGGCTGCTCTGTTCTTTCATGAATTCGTGAGTCCCTGATTAAGGTGAGATTTTCGTATTTTCTTTTTATGAGTTCCTGAGTTCCAGATTATCAGCCTTTTCTAAGTGCAGGACTGTTTCAAACACCTAACGTGTTACGATATTTAGTCATTTGGATTTTATTTGAACTTTGAATTTTGGAATTTAAAATTATACACAAATCCTGGAGGATATTACCTTGCACATTCTTTTGACCAATGATGACGGGATACACGCTAAGGGACTCCATGCCCTTTATGACGTCCTGGCTCCGCACTACAAGGTCTCCGTGGTCGCCCCGGAAAGTGAGCAAAGTGCGGTTGGACACGCTATCACACTCCTAAATCCCCTCCGCGTCCGTGAAATACGTCTTAATAAAAATTTCCTCGGCCTGGCTGTTTCAGGAACACCGGCCGATTGCGTAAAGATCGCCATCAATGAAATCCTGGATACGCCTCCGGATATCGTGCTTTCCGGCATTAACCTCGGGGCTAACGTGGGGATAAATGTCCTTTATTCCGGTACGGTCTCTGCGGCCACCGAAGGGGCCATATTAGGCATCCCCTCTATAGCCGTATCTTTAAATACCTTTAAAGACCCCGACTTTTCCTTTGCCGCTCATTTTATCCGCAAGCTCATCAGGCGCGTAACTGAACTGGAGTTGAACTCGGCCACCTTACTTAACGTCAACATACCGGCCGTCCCGGCGGAGGATATCCGCGGCATCGCATTAACCCGTCAGGGAATTTCCCGCTTCGTGGAACGTTTTGACAAACGTATGGATCCCAGAGATAATGTTTATTACTGGCAGGCAGGAGAAACCCATTTCATCCGGGAGGGAAAAGACATAGATACCTGGGCCCTCTCCCGCAACCTGATATCCATTACGCCCCTGCACTTCGACCTCACCAACCATGCTGAACTGAACCGCATGCGCCAGGCAAAGATTCTAAAGGATATATTGAAGTCCTGACCCTAGCTTGACAGGCCCTTACCGGATGCTTAACTTGGTGGCATAGAAAATTCCTTTTGGGACGTATAATAATTTACCGCAGAGGGCGCAGAGAACGCAGGGATAGTATAAGTTTTAAGAATATTGTGTTTTATACTCTGCGATCTCCGCGTTCTCAGCGGTGAGTATAAACATAGTGAACGGTTACGTGGAGGAATTATGCGATTCGAAAAATTAACCATAAAATCCCAGGAAGCCATACAAAGCGCCCAGCAACTTGCGGAAAGCAAGGGGCATCAGCAGATAGAGCCGGAACATCTGATGGCCGCGCTTCTGGAACAACCGGAAGGTCTTGTCCCCGCTATCTTGAAAAAAACAGGCGTCGATCCGAAAGCGGTTATGGCCGGGGTGGAGCAACGGTTGGAAAGTCTCTCCAAGGTTTCCGGCGCAGGCTTTCAAGGGGCCTATATCTCGCCCCTCTTAAAAAGTATGCTGGACCGCTCCCTTAAGATAGCCGAGGAGATGCGGGACGACTACGTCAGTCAGGAACATCTCCTCATGGCCATGCTGGAGACAAAAGGCTCAGCGGTAGCGGATATCCTCCAGCAAAAAGGCATCAGCCGCGAGACGGTGATGCAGGCCCTTCTCAGTATCCGGGGCAGTCAGAGGGTGACCGATCCGAACCCGGAGGAAAAATATCAGGCCCTGGAACGCTACGGCCGGGACCTTACGGCCCAGGCCCGGTCAGGTAAGCTTGACCCGGTCATAGGCCGCGACGAAGAGATCCGCCGCGTTATCCAGGTGCTTTCCAGACGGACCAAAAACAACCCGGTACTTATCGGTGAACCCGGGGTCGGCAAGACCGCTATTGTAGAAGGCCTGGCCCAGCGCATTGTCAGCGGGGATATACCGGAGACCCTGAAAGACAAACAGGTGGTAACCCTGGACATGGGCGCCCTGGTCGCCGGCGCTAAATACCGGGGGGAGTTTGAAGATCGTTTGAAGGCCGTATTAAAAGAGATTCAGGAGAAACACGGCCAGATAATCCTGTTTATCGACGAGATGCATACCCTGGTCGGCGCCGGGGCGGCCGAGGGGGCTATTGACGCCTCAAACATGCTCAAACCGGCCCTGGCCCGTGGTGAGCTGCATTGTATCGGGGCCACCACGCTCGATGAATACAGAAAACATATCGAGAAGGATGCGGCCCTGGAACGCAGGTTCCAGCCGGTCCTGGTCACCGAACCGAACGAGGAAGACACCATATCTATATTGCGCGGGCTTAAAGAAAAATATGAGGTTCATCATGGCGTACGTATCAAGGACTCGGCCATAGTAGCAGCCGCTACCTTATCAAACCGGTATATAACCGACCGCTTTTTACCGGACAAAGCCATTGATCTCATCGATGAGGCGGCCGCTAAGCTGCGCATCGAAATAGACAGCCTCCCCGGCGAAATTGATGAGGTGCAAAGAAAGGCCGTACAACTTGAGATCGAACGCGAGGCCCTGCGCAAGGAGACAGATGCGGCCTCCAGGGAAAGATTGGAAAAGATCGAGAAGGAACTGGCGGATTTGCGTGAAAAAAGCAATGCCATGAAGGCCCACTGGCATAGAGAAAAAGAGGTTATCCAGAATATACGCTCCATTAAGGAAAAGATTGAAGAGGCCAAAAATAAAGAGACCCAGGCCGAAAGAAACGGCGACTTGACCAGGGCCGCAGAGATTCGCTACGGCCTGCTTCCGGATCTGGAGAAACAACTCGAGGCGAATAAAAAGGAACTGGAAGAATTGCAGACCGATAAAAAGATGCTTAAAGAAGAGGTGGATGAAGAAGACATAGCCGAGGTGGTTTCCCGTTGGACCGGGATACCGGTCTCCCGTATGATGGAAAGCGAGAAACAAAAGCTCATCCACATGGAAGACCGCCTGCGCCGGCGCGTAATCGGCCAGGAAGACGCCATCCGCGCCGTAGCCAATGCTGTGCGCCGGGCCCGTTCCGGGCTCCAGGATCCCAACCGCCCCATCGGCTCTTTCATCTTTATGGGACCGACGGGTGTAGGCAAGACCGAGCTGGCCAAGGCCTTGGCCGAGTTTATGTTTGACGACGAACAGGCCATGGTGCGTCTGGATATGTCTGAATTTATGGAGAAACACTCCGTGGCCAGACTTATCGGCGCCCCTCCGGGGTACGTCGGCTATGAAGAAGGAGGTTATCTCACGGAAGCGGTACGCCGCCGGCCCTACACCGTACTGCTCTTCGACGAGATAGAGAAGGCCCATCCCGATGTCTTTAATTCACTCCTGCAGATACTGGATGACGGCCGCATGACCGACGGTCAGGGGCGAACCGTGGACTTCAAGAACACCATTATTATTATGACCTCCAATATAGGCAGCCAGTATATACAGGACCTGGGCGAAAAAGACCGGGAGGAGATGGTGCGAAGGGTCATGGATGCCCTGCATACGCAGTTCAGGCCGGAGTTTCTGAACCGGATCGACGAGATAATCATCTTCCACGGCCTGGAGATGGAGCAATTGGAAAAGATTATCGACATCCAGATCGAGCTCCTGAAGAAGCGTCTCGCCGACCGGCACCTCAAGATCAAGCTGACCGATGGAGTCAAGGAGTTCCTGGCCAAGGTCGGATTCGATCCGGTCTTCGGGGCCAGGCCCCTCAAGAGGGCTATCCAGAAGTATATACAGGATGGCCTCGCCCTGAAATTGCTGGAAGGGGCGTTTCAGGAAGGAGATTCGATCCTGATAGACACTGACAATAAGGGAGAAGTCGTCTTTAGGAAAGCAGCGTAAGACGCAGAATTCAGAATACAGGAGACAGAAGTCAGATAAAACATATCTCAAAGGAGGATTTACTTATGCCGATTGTCAAATGGGAACCTTTCAGGGATTTATTGTCTTTACAGGATAGGATGAATCGACTTTTCGAGGAAAGCCTGGGCCGCACGGGAAAAAGAGAGGAATTAATCCAGGGCAGTTGGGCGCCCCCGGTGGATATTTATGAGACAGCAGAGGCGATAGTCATACAGGCCGACCTGCCTGGCTTGAATCAGGAAGACATCCGGGTGGAGATGAAGGATAACACCCTTGTCCTGAGCGGGGAACGGAGATTCCAGAAAGATGTTAAACAGGAAAACTACCACCGTATCGAGCGTTCTTACGGGGTATTTAACCGTTCCTTTGCCCTGCCCGCTAGTTTGGAGGCGGATAAGATCAAGGCAAGATTCTCAAATGGGATACTGGAAATCATCGTCCCTAAACAGGAAGAAGCCAAGCCTAAACAAATAAAAGTGAATATAGAGTAACCGCTATCGGGCGTGCCGTACGGCACGCCCGGCATCCTCTTGTTTTGCCTTTTCCACGGCACCATATCCCGTCATTTTCAGAATACGAAAAAAACTTGACACAAGTTCCTCAACATGTTAGTGGGCAAGTGAGTACACAAAACCTCATCGGTGCGGTGATGGAGTCCACCTAAACTGCTCTAAAAAGGGCTAATGACTCCTACCAAAGTTAGAGTTTCTGGTAGGGGGTGTTGGCTGGTGGATTCCAAGGACAAAGCTCCTTCCGGGCAAACTGTCTGGAGGAGTTTTTTTGTGTCCTGCCGATCTTTATTCCTTGCCTTTCCAGCCAAGGCGTCCGGTCAGAACCCAACCGAGGAAACCATCGTAGAACATACATTCCCCTTGGCCTTTAATTGCGTTCCTTTGTCTTTTTGGAGGGAGTGAGTATGCCCCGATCCCACTGCCCGAAATGTTGGCAAGAAGTTGGTGAAACCGCGACAGGATGCCCCGCGTGCGGGTTTAATATCCAAGAGTTCTGGAATTCGAAAGACTACTTTGATAAATTTATTCTGGCGCTAAATCATTCTGAACCGAATTCTCAGATCAACGCTGCCTGTGTGCTTGGCAAACTAAAGGATGCGCGGGCCGTTGACCCGCTTATCAATTTGGTCAAGAACGCCCCAAATGACAACGTGGCTAAAGCCGCAGTAAAGGCGCTTGGTGAAATCGGCACACCGGAGGCGAGGACATTTCTGAGTACCTTGGTCTATCACCCGGCAAAGATGATTAGAGACGAAGTGATGGCCATATTAGCTGTGTCCAAATACAATTCTTTCTTATCCAACGAGAAGAAAGGCGATCACCATGAATCCTAAGATCAGATCGGTCCGGGGAAACTGAAGACGCCTTCATGGCCGATTTTGCCGTGGCCATGGGAGGCGGACAGATCAAGACCGGGTCGGCCTGCCGCAGTGAACGGATAGCCAAATATAACCGGCTGCTGGAGATTGAAACGGAACTGGGCAAGTCGGCTATCTTTGAAAATCCGTTAAGAAGTTAGCGAGAAAAGACTATTGGCGATGGAGTCCGCCAGAAACGCCTCCTGGGGCTGATGACTCCTGCGAAAAATTTCCGGGTTCCGTGTTTTAGACCTGGAAATACGGGAGTTCATCAACATACGGAGGTTGGTAAACGGTGGAAAACATCTGGCTGACATCTGCGCTTTGGATGGGGCTTGCCCTGGCCTCATCGCTTATCTCGATAAGAGTGGCCATATCCGTGGCCTTGATAGAAATTATCGTTGGGTCTGTCGGCGGAAACCTGCTCGGTATGGCACCGGCTTCCTGGGTAAACTACCTGGCGGGAGTTGGGGCAATTCTCCTCACTTTCCTCGCGGGTGCCGAGATCGACCCGGTTGTCATCAGGAAACACTTCTGGCCAAGTACGACTATCGGGGCGGTAGGATTCTTTGCTCCCTTTTTCGGTGTCCTTGCCTATACTCATTACATCTCAGGCTGGCCCTGGCCGCAGGCGCAGATTGCGGGTATAGCCCTCTCCACCACCTCAGTAGCTGTGGTCTATGCGGTGATGATAGAAACGGGGTTCAACCAGACGGAAATCGGTAAGATCATCCTGGCGGCGTGCTTCATAAACGACATTGGAACCGTCCTGGCTCTAGGAGTCCTGTTTGCCAACTATAACGGCTGGCTGGCGCTGTTTGTCGTGATCACCGCTTTGGCCATGTGGCTGTTGCCTAGATTCGTTCCCTGGTATTTCAGGAAGGTCGGAAACCGGGTAAGTGAGCCGGAAATCAAATTCATCCTGCTTGTACTCTTCCTGCTGGGAGGACTGGGCAATATTGCCAGGAGTGAAGCGGTTCTGCCTGCCTATCTCATCGGGATGGTTCTGGCACCGTTCTTTCTCAAGGAGCGAGTCCTGGCTCAACGAATGCGGGTAATGACCTTTACGCTGCTGACCCCTTTTTATTTTCTGAAGGCGGGGTCGCTGGTCAAGGTCGAGACAGTGGCCTCGGCGCTCGGGCTGATCGCTGTGCTGCTTGGGGTCAAGATGGTTACAAAGTTTGTGGGAATATGGCCCCTTACCAGGAAATTCCGCTTTAATAAGCGAGAAGGGATGTACACGACCCTTATGATGTCCACCGGGTTGACGTTTGGCAGCATCTCCGCCCTATTCGGCCTGACCAACGGCATCATAGACCAGGATCAATACACCATTCTTGTGACCGCCGTGATCGGCAGCGCGGTCGTCCCTACGATTATCGCTCAGAGATGGTTCCAGCCTAATTCTGAAACTCTTGAGGAGGAGCACAACAATGCATAAGAAAATTCTGCACGGACTGGACGGCTCTGAGAGTGCCTACAAAGCGCTCAGAGAGGCCATCGATTTGTCAAAACGCTACGGAGCCGAGCTTCACACCATATCAGTGGAAGAGATGCCGCGCTATCCGGGCACCATCAGCGAAGTCGTCGAGGAGAAGGTGACCGCAAACGCCGCATATGGTGAAGTGATCGCCAGGGCCCGGGAAATGGCCAAACAGGAGGGAGTGGACCTCCATTCCCACGTGGTCGTTGGGCATGAGGTAAGAACGATTCTGGAATTCATCAAACAACAAGAGGTTGACCTGCTTGTGATAGGCTTCATGGGCCATTCAGCGCTCTATGAACGTGTAATGGGAGGCACCTGCCAGGGATTGGTACGCCTCGCCCCATGCTCCGTCCTAGTCGTGAAATAGGAAATTCAGCCACGAATCGACGCGAATTAGAGCATGTCGATCTGGAACTCAGGAAAACAGGAAAGAAGGGCAAACATTCAGCTGGGCATGACCAAACACACCAGCTAAATACCATGCTTGGCCCCAAGAGACTTAAGGCCACGCTGAGATTTTAGGTCTCCATGAAAACAGGACACGATAGTTGGAAAAAGGCAGAAAGTTTTTAGGCTTTGGGAAAAACGTCTTTATCACCGGACTGGTGAGTTTCTTTATGGACGTCAGTTCAGAGATGATTTATCCCCTGGTTCCACTTTTCCTGTCTAACGTGCTGGGGGCGAATAAGTCCTTAATTGGGCTGATCGAAGGCATAGCAGAGTCAACTGCGAGCCTTTTGAAGGTCTTTTCCGGCTGGTTTTCGGACAGGATCGGCAGGCGTAAAGGCCTCATGGCCGCGGGCTACGCCATATCGACATTGAGCAGGCCACTGGTGGCGCTGGCTGGGGGATGGCACCAGGTGCTCGGTTCCCGGTTTATGGACCGGTTCGGCAAAGGCGTGCGCACCTCTCCACGCGATGCCATAATCGCTGAATCGGCGGATAAGAGATTCCTGGGCCGGGCCTTTGGGTTTCACCGTTCCATGGATACCATGGGCGCAGTGGTAGGCCCCGGATTGGCTTTCTTCCTCCTAGGGATATTCTCGAACGACTACCGCAAGGTGTTTTGGCTATCCATGGTACCCGGGTTATTTGCGGTACTTTTGATCATCTTTTTCATAACTGAAAAGAAATCACGTTTGCCCAGAGATTCCGAGCGACCAAAACTCACGTTAAAGCATTTTGACAGTAGGTTCAGGTGGTTTCTTCTGGTGGTGACTGTCTTCGCCCTCGGCAATTCGAGCGATGTATTTTTAATCTTGAGGGCGCAGCAAGTCGGCATGCCGCCAGTGACCATCCCTCTGGTTTACCTGTTTTTCAATCTGATCTATTCCCTGACATCCGTTATCGCCGGTGTGGCGGCGGACAGGTTCGGGAGGAAAAGGATCATAATTTCCGGATTCCTTCTGTTTGCGCTCGTCTACTACGGCTTTGCAACCGCGGGACATACCAGGGTCATTTGGGTTCTGTTCGGTTTGTATGGATTGTTTATGGGGCTAACCGAGGGCGTTCAGAAGGCCTTTCTAACCACCATAATTCCGGCGGATTTCAAGGCCACAGCCTTTGGAGTTTACAATACGGCTATCGGCCTGGCCATGTTTCCGGCAAGCTTTATAGGAGGTTGGTTGTGGGACCATATCTCGCCCGCAGCCACATTCTACTTTGGTGCAGTAACTGCCGTATCAGCCGCAGTGGCTTTTGTGGCCTTTATCATTTTTGGAAAGAAAGGAGTTTCAACCTGAAGAGCGCGAAACAAATCTTTTCTTTCCAGCCGCAGAAACACACGAACAGTTCAGAAGCCATACAACATGCAAGAAGATACTACAAAAGGAATCATGGCCTTTGTCGAGGCACGGCGGAAGGAAACAGGAGGCTATGCAGCCACCCCGCGCCTTCCGGCCACAGTGGAGGACACCTACCATGCACTCCGTATTCTCGAAACCCTCGGAGATACCCCCTATCAGCAAGATACAGCTCTCAAGGAGTATCTCTCCCGTATAGCGGAAACGGACTGGGTGACAGCGCGGACTACTTTTCATGTCCTTTATGCCTGCCGCCTGGCCGGGATGTCGGTGGATGAGGATAGAACGACGGCTTTCCTAAAACGCCGTTTGAGGGAACCGTTGGATCTGGTCGAGAGGTACTACTGCGCCAGGATTCTACGGGAAGTCCTGAAAATCACAAATGACATTACGGGAAAAATAGCCAACGATCTTGCCCTAGCCCGCTGGAGAACGGCGGCTGAGCTTTGGATGATCCTGTATCTGGCGGATAGAAAACAAATAAACCGGATGCCGCACCGAACCAACTTGATTGCCTGGCTTCAGGCCTGTCAGAATGGCGACGGCGGCTTTGGGTTTCTGCCCGAAACCACATCCTACATTGAAAACTGCCACACCTGTCTCCGCGCTTTGGCCCTCCTTAATGCTGCCCCCCTAGACCCTGAAGGCTGCCGCGCTTTTATTGCGGCCTGTAGAACCGGAAGTGGCGGCTTTGCCCGCATTCACGGTGCGACAGCTTTTCTCGATGCCACCTGGCACACCGTGGCCGGCCTGGCGCTGCTCGTTAGCTTTTCGCCGTCAGCCTAACGGGCAGATGGCGAAAAACTTCTACCATCCTTCTTTCCGAAGTACCTCCATTGGTACCAGAACACTATGTATATGTCTATTTCCACATCCCGCTGTTTTTTGTATTGAAAATTACAACGGATATGTTAGAAATAATACCTTATTTTCCTTAACTTCAGGGCGTGGTTGTGAAAAAACATATTTCCATATTCCTTTCCTATCTAAAGATAGAAAAGAACTACTCCCCGCATACCCTGCGCAATTATGAGAGCGATCTTTTACAATTTGCCTCTTTTCTGGGTGATAAGGCAACTATTGAGGCCATCGACCATCTGTCCATTCGCAATTTTCTGGCCCACTTATACGCCAGGAATAAGCGTTCTTCCATAGGGCGCAAACTTGCCTCCATCCGCAGTTTTTTCCGTTACCTGGTCAAACGCGGGTTTTTGCCGCATAATCCCGCGGAACTGGTTTCCAGCCCCAAACAGGAAAAATTTCTGCCTACGTTCTTGCCTGTGGATGAGATTTTTGCCCTGGTGGAATCGCCAAAAGGGAACGAGTTTTTGACCTTACGGGACCGGGCTATCCTGGAACTCCTTTATTCTTGCGGTCTGCGTGTCGGTGAACTTGTGGCCATGAATACGGATAGTATAGATTTTCCCCTGGGTATAGCGCGCGTACTGGGCAAGGGCGGTAAGGAACGCATTGTGCCCGTTGGCAGCCGGGCGCTGGAGGCCCTCAAGAAGTACAAGGAGAAAAGTCAGAAAGCCATGCGCAAAACCGGCGCGCAGGATGTGAACCCGCTTTTTATCAATAGCCGCGGCGGTCGGCTTACTGCCAGGAGTGTAGAGCGGCTGGTCGGGAAATATGGCGAGATGGCCGGGCTATTCAAGCACGTGTATCCGCATGCCTTAAGGCATACGTTCGCCACCCATCTCCTGGACATGGGCGCAGACCTGCGCTCTGTACAGGAGATGCTCGGCCATGTCAGCCTTTCTACCACACAGAAATACACCCATGTCGGCCTGGACAAACTGATGGCCGTTTACGATAGCGCCCATCCCAAGGCCAAAGGCGATAAGTAAGGGAGGAGTCTGCACAAATGGAAAATGCCCTGGAGAAGATAAGGGGGACGACGATATTGGCCGTGCGCCACAGGGGAGAGGTAGTGGTGGCCGGAGACGGTCAGGTAACCCTGGGCAACACCATCATGAAGCACCAAGCCCGTAAAGTGCGCCGCCTGTACCAGGATAAGGTCATTACTGGTTTTGCCGGGGCTACCGCCGATGCCTTTACCTTGTTTGAGCGGCTGGAACAAAAGCTGGAAAAACACTCCGGCAACCTGGTCCGTTCCGTAGTGGAACTGGCCAAAGATTGGCGAACAGACCGGATCCTTAGGCGCCTGGAGGCCTTCTTAATAGCCGTGGATATGGAACGTTCCTTTCTTATTTCCGGGGCAGGCGACGTTATCGAACCGGATGACGGACTTCTGGCCATAGGCGCCGGCGGCCCCTATGCCCTGGCCGCGGCCCGGGCCCTGGTCTCGGCTTCAGACCTTGATGCCGAGAGTATTGCCAGAGAGGCCATGCGCATTGCCGCTTCAATCTGCATCTATACTAATGAAATAATATCGGTAGAAAAATTATGATCGACATAGAGACCTTAACCCCGCGCCAGATTGTAGCTGAGCTGGATAAATACGTGGTCGGACAGTCTGAGGCTAAACGCGCCGTAGCCATAGCGCTTCGAAACCGGTGGCGACGGCAGCAGGTTCCTGAGGAACTGCGCGATGAAATCGCCCCCAAGAACATAATTATGATCGGACCTACGGGCGTGGGCAAGACCGAGATTGCCCGGCGCCTGGCCAAACTTACCCAGTCGCCGTTCTTAAAAATAGAAGCCAGTAAGTTTACCGAAGTAGGCTATGTAGGTCGGGATGTGGAGTCCATGATTCGTGACCTGACTGAGCTGGCGGTAAACATGGTCAAGGCTGAGGAACGGGAAAAGGTAAAGGTCAAGGCCGCGGAGATCGCTGAGGAGAAACTGCTGGATATCCTTCTGCCGCCGGTGCGGGGAACCGCTCCGGCGCCGCTTTCCGGGACTTTACCGCCGGAGCAGCCGCCCCAGCCGTCAGCGGAAAGGACTGAGACCCGCGAAAAATTACGTAAGCTTCTTCGCGATGGGAAGTTAAACGATCGTTATGTAGATCTTGAGGTCTCACAGAGGGCGGTGCCCGTAGTTGAGGTATTTTCTGCCGCAGGCCTGGAAGACATGGATATTAATTTAAAAGAGATGTTCGGGAATCTCTTCCCTGCAAAGACAAAGAAACGGAAGGTAAAGGTGCCGGAGGCCCTGGAGATTCTGGCCCAGGAAGAAAGCCAGCGCCTGATTGATATGGACGCGGTTACGGAGCAGGCCAGAAAACGTGTTGAGCAGACCGGCATTATCTTTCTGGATGAGATCGATAAGATCGCCAGCCATGAGCACGGACATGGTCCCGACGTATCGCGCCTCGGCGTACAGAGAGACCTCTTGCCCGTCGTGGAGGGGACAACGGTCAATACCAAGTACGGCATGGTCAAAACCGATCATATCCTCTTTATCGCCAGTGGGGCCTTTCATATGGCCAAACCCTCGGACCTGATTCCTGAGATGCAGGGCCGTTTCCCTATAAGGGTAGAACTAAAGGCCCTGGGTAAGGGTGATTTTGTACGTATTTTGACCGAGCCGCAAAATGCGCTGGTTACCCAATACCAGTCCCTTATGGCCACGGAAAAAGTACAGCTTATATTCGAGTCCGACGGCATTGAGGAGATAGCCTCCATAGCCACAGTGGTTAATGAGCGTACCGAGAACATCGGCGCGCGGCGGCTGCACACGGTCATGGAAAAACTTCTCGATGAGATATCATTTAATGCCCCGGAAATGACCAATATGTCTTTTACGATAACGGCCGGTTACGTCCGGGACAGATTAAACGAGATCGTCAAGGATGAGGATCTCAGTCGGTTTATTTTATAATAACGAACATGGTGTACCGAATGGAAGAGTGGGTGGAAAAGGCCAGGGTATTGATCGAGGCCCTGCCCTATATTCAGACATTTTACGGAAAGACGGTGGTCATAAAATATGGCGGACATGCCATGGTCAACGACCACCTCAAGCAAAGCTTTGCCCGGGACGTGGTCCTCATGCGTTATATCGGCCTGCGACCCATAGTTATTCATGGCGGCGGGCCGCAAATAGGCGAAGTCCTGAAACGCATGGGCATCCAGTCCACCTTTGTTCAGGGTCTGCGCGTCACGGACAGTGAGACCATGAGCGTTGTAGAAATGGTGCTGGGAGGCAAGGTCAACAAAGAGATCGTCACCCTTATCAATCAGAGCGGGGGCCGGGCCGTGGGCCTAGGCGGTAAGGATGGGCGCTTACTACAGGCCAAAAAGATGCATGTTTACCAGTCGCGGGGGGAAGATCTGCCCCCTGAGATTATAGACGCAGGCATGATCGGTGAGATCACGGCTGTCGATGCCGCAGTCCTTAAGGCCCTTGAAGACAGCCAGTTTATACCGGTCATCGCCCCTATAGGGGTGGGGGCAGAGGGAGAATCATACAATATTAATGCCGACCTCGTAGCCGGAGCAGTGGCCGGCGCTTTAAAGGCGGCCAAGCTCATCCTGCTCACGGACGTTCCGGGGGTGTTGGATAAAGACGGGAAGCTGGTTCAATCGCTGACTACCGAGCAGGCCGGGAAAATGCTGTCTGACGGTTTTATTACCGGCGGGATGATCCCCAAGGTCAACTGCTGCCTTAAGGCGTTAACCGAAGGCGTAGAAAAGGCTCATATTATCGATGGCCGGATTGAGCATGCCGTCCTCCTGGAGATATTTACCCAGAGCGGGGTCGGCACCCAGGTCATACCGTAGGAAGACGAAATATGGACGCAGGCAAGAAAGACTGGATGAGTTTATCAGACCGTTATATTATGCACACCTATGGCCGCAGCCCGGTTACCCTGATAGAAGGAAAGGGCTGCCGGGTATTCGACTCCGACGGGAAGATGTATCTTGATTTTGTGGCCGGGATTGCGGTCTGTAGCCTGGGGCATGCCCACCCTGAGGTCGCGGAGGCCGTGCGCCGCCAGGCCCGGAAACTCGTGCATGTCTCAAACCTTTACTATACCGTGCCCCAGATAGAACTGGCCGAACTGCTGATCGAACACTCCTTTGCCGACCAGGTGTTCTTCTGTAACAGCGGGGCAGAGGCCAATGAAGCGGCTATCAAACTGGCGCGAAAATATTCACGAGACCGTTTTGGCGAGGGCCGTTATGAAATTATCTGCCTCCAGGGCTCATTTCATGGCCGCACCCTGGCTACCCTCTCGGCCACCGGGCAGGAGAAATTCCACAAGGGTTTTGAGCCTCTTATGGACGGCTTTAAGCACGTGCCGGCCGGTGACCTGGGGGCCATGAAAGAGGCCATAACCGAGAAGACCTGCGCCATCCTTATGGAACCGATCCAGGGTGAAGGCGGGGTCGTATTGTTTTCTCCCGACTATTTACCGGCAGTTAGAAAATTGTGCGATGAGCACGGGCTGCTCCTTATTCTGGACGAGGTTCAGGTCGGTATGGGCCGTACCGGGACCCTGTTTGCCTATGAGCATTACGGGATAAAACCGGACATGATGACCCTGGCCAAGGCCCTGGCCAACGGACTTCCTCTGGGCGCGCTTTTGGCCCGGGAAGAGGTTGCCGGTTCCTTTACGCCGGGCACGCATGCCTCGACCTTTGGCGGCAACCCGCTAGTCTGTGCGGCCGCTACCGTGGTTCTAAAGACCCTTCTGGAAGGCAACTTCCTTTCAACCTGCCGGGAAATAGGTAGATATTTCAAACAGGGGCTGGAGGATCTGGCTGCCCGTTATCCTTCTCTCATTAAGGAAGTGCGCGGCCTGGGACTTATCCTGGGACTGGAGCTAAAGGTGGAAGGCGCTGATTTTGTAACAAACCTTCTCCATAAAGGTTTCCTCATAAACTGTACCCAGGGGAATATATTGCGCTTTACGCCGCCCCTTATAGTAACCAAGGCGGAAATCGATTTGCTCCTTGGCGCCCTGGACGAAGAATGCAGGAACAGGCCATGAAAAAAGACCTCTTGGGTATCAACGACCTGACCAAGGAAGATATACGGGCTATTATCACGCGGGCTATGGCCTTTAAGAAGGACAAAGGGGATACTTCTTACCGGACGCTGCTCGGTAAGACTATCGGCCTCATCTTTGAAAAGGCCTCCACCCGTACCCGCGTCTCTTTTGAGGCCGCCATGTTCCAGCTCGGAGGCAACATCACCTTCCTGTCCACCCGGGATACCCAGTTAGCCCGTCAGGAGCCGCTGGCCGATACGGCCCGCGTTCTATCCCGGTATCTGGACGGGCTTGTGATACGAACCTTTGCCCAGGATACGGTCGAGGAATTGGCGGCCCACGCCACCATCCCGCTGATAAACGGTCTTACCGACCTCTACCATCCGTGCCAGATTCTAAGCGATGTCATGACCGTTGTTGAAAAGAAAGGCGCTATAGAAAACCTAAGGATAGCCTGGGTGGGAGATGGGAATAACGTGGCCCATTCCTGGATCGAGGCCGCGGCCACGCTGGGGTTCTCCCTTTCCCTGGCCTGCCCCAGGGGTTACGGACCACGGACAGATGTCCTGGAACCAGCCCTGAAAAAGGCTCAAAAGCCCCTCCTGCTATTCGAGGATCCGGCAAAGGCGGTAGAAGGCGCTGATGTTATCAACACGGATGTCTGGGCCAGCATGGGGCAGGAAGATGAGGCGGCTGAACGCCGGAAGGTCTTCAGGCCCTACCAGATCAACAGTGAACTGCTGCGCCGGGCCAAGGACGACGCCATAGTTCTCCACTGCCTGCCGGCGCACAGAGGTGAAGAGATAACTGCCGAAGTCCTGGAAGGGCCGCAGTCGGTAGTATTTGACCAGGCTGAAAACAAACTGCACGTCCATAAGGCCATACTGGCCATGATGATTAAATGATCTTCGTCCGGAAACCAAAAATTCCGGACGAGCAGTCAGCACTCGGCCATCAGCGATCAGCTTAATGTGTTGTTTGCCTTGGATTTTTGCTGACAGCTAATCGCTGATAGCTGAAAGCATGGAGAAGGTGAGATTGGAATGGCAGAAAAAGTCAAAAAGATTGTGCTGGCCTACTCCGGCGGGCTGGATACCTCGGTCATACTGAGATGGCTTAAAGAGACCTATCAGTGCCCGGTAACAGCCTTTGTGGCCAACATCGGCCAGCCGGAAGACTGGGAAGCCCTCAGAAAAAAGGCCATAGATACGGGCGCAGACAAGGTCTATATAGATGACCTGCGGGATACCTTTGTGCGTGATTATGTCTTCCCTGCCTTTCGGGCCAATGTGGTCTATGAGAGCGGCTATCTCCTCGGTACATCACTGGCCCGGCCGCTTATCGCCCGCCGCCAGGTGGAGATCGCCAGAAAAGAAAAGGCCAATGCCGTCAGCCATGGGGCCACAGGTAAAGGTAACGACCAGGTGCGTTTCGAGCTGAGCTATATGGCTATCGACCCCGGCCTGATTATCATTGCCCCCTGGCGGGAATGGGATTTTAGAGCACGTCAGGACCTCATCAAATTCGCCCGGAAGCACGGCATCCCCGTCCCCACTACCAAGAAAAAACCTTATAGCTGTGACTGCAATCTCCTGCACATAAGTTATGAAGGGGGCATCCTGGAGGACCCTTGGCAAGAACCGCCACAGGATATGTTCGCCCTTACCCGCTCGCCGGAAAAGGCGCCGTCAAAACCGACTTATATAGAAATTGACTTTAATAAGGGAGACCCCGTAGCCATAGACGGGTTAGCTATGCAGCCGGTTGACCTCCTGACCGGATTAAACGAGCTCGGGGGGTTAAACGGTATCGGCCGGGTGGACATTGTCGAAAATCGCTTTGTGGGTATGAAATCGCGCGGGGTATATGAAACCCCGGGCGGGACAATCCTGCGCATAGCCCATCAGGCCTTGGAATCGATCACTATGGACCGGGAGGTCATGCATATCCGGGACAGCCTCATCCCCCGCTATGCCGAGATGATCTATTACGGTTTCTGGTTTTCGCCGGAGATGCGCCTCCTGCAAAAGACTATGGACGAGACCCAGACCACGGTGACGGGAACGGTGCGGCTCAAGCTCTATAAAGGTAACTGTACGGTCGTAGGCCGCAAATCTGATCAGTCGCTTTATATACAGGAACTGGCCACCTTTGAAGAAGATGATATCTATCGACAAAAGGATGCCGAGGGTTTTATACGCCTGAACGGATTGCGGCTAAAAGTGCAGGCCTTACAAAGAAAGAGGCGTTCATAGTTATGGCTCAGAAAAAACCCTGGGGCGGCCGGTTTCGCCAGAAAACATCTGGGTTGGTAGAGGAATTCACCTCTTCCATCCATTTTGACCGCAGGCTTTATCCCTATGATATCGAGGGCAGCATTGCCCACTGCCGGATGCTGGCCAGACAGAAGCTTATCACTAAAGATGAGGCCAGGCTTATCGTTGACGGCCTCCGGGCCATAAAAAAAGAGATCGACCGGGGCCAATTTCTTTTTACCCCTTCCCTGGAAGACATCCACATGCATATTGAAAAGGCCCTTGTTGACAAGATCGGGCCGGCCGGGGAAAAACTGCATACCGCCAGGAGCCGCAATGACCAGGTGGCTACTGATGTGCGGCTTTACCTGCGGGATAAGGTGCAGGAAATTATCGGCCTGATTAAAGGATTACAGCAAAGTTTGGTGGGTCTGGCCCGCCGGTACAGCGACGTCATTATGCCCGGATACACGCACCTGCAAAGGGCCCAGCCGATACTCCTTGCCCATCACCTCCTGGCCTATTACGAGATGTTAAAAAGGGACCGGGAGCGCTTTTGGGAATGCCTCAAACGGATTAACGTCCTTCCCCTGGGGAGTGCGGCCCTGGCCGGCACGGGCCTTCCCATTGACCGGCAATATGTGGCCAACCTGCTGGATTTCCCTTCTATCTCCGCCAACAGTATAGATGCAGTGAGCGACAGGGACTTTGCGCTGGAGTTTCTGGCGGACTGCTCTATTCTCATGGTTCATTTGAGCCGCCTTTCAGAAGAACTCATCCTCTGGTCGAGCAGCGAGTTCTCCTTTATTGAGATAGGCGATGCCTTTTGTACAGGCAGCAGCATAATGCCGCAGAAGAAAAACCCTGACGTCCCGGAACTGGTGCGGGGAAAGGCCGGACGGGTCTTCGGCCATCTTCTCTCCCTGCTCACCGTGATGAAGGGCTTGCCTCTGGCCTATAACCGGGACATGCAGGAAGACAAGGAGGCCCTCTTTGATGCGGTGGATACGGTTGCCCGGGTATTGACCGTCTATAGCGCCATGCTGGGGCAGATCGAGATCCGGCGGGACAAGGTAAATAAAGCCGTGCGGAAGGGATTTCTGACCGCTACGGACCTGGCTGACTACCTGGTTTTACGGGAAGTGCCTTTCCGGGAGGCCCATGCCATCGTCGGCCGGATAGTGCGTTATTGCCTGGATAAGGGTTGCGAACTTACCGACTTATCCTTGGATGAACTTAAAAAATTTTCGGATAGGGTTGAGGCCGATGTCTTCGAATATATCCGCCTGGAAAAGTCGGTAGAAAGCCGGGTCTCAACCGGGGGAACGGCCCGCAGACTGGTACTGGCGGCACTTAAGGCCGCCGAGAAGGAGCTTAAGTGATAAGGTCTTTGGCCTGGAGAATGGTTATTATTACCGGCCTTGCCCTTAGCCTCCTGGCCTGCGGCAAGAAGATGCCGCCCCGCCCGCCGCGTGAAGTAGTTCCCCAGGCCGTGACCGGATTTTCCGCCCGTTTGGCGGAAAAGGCCATTGTGCTGACCTGGAAGCCGCCCATAAAACGCAAGGATGGATCTCCTTTAATCCGCCTTTCCGGCTTCCGGGTGCTGAGAGCCGATTATACATTTGCCGAAGATTGTCCCGGATGCCCCGTACACTATACAGACATCTTCAATGTCAGGTGGCCCGGCCCAAACAAGGAAACAGCTACCGAGTATCTGGTGAAATTTGTCGATACCGATCTGGCCTACGGCCATAAATATGTCTATACCGTGCAGGCCGTAGATGATGACGGCCGTATTGGAGCGGAAGCCGGACCCGTAATCATCTATTGGGACGTGCCACCCGGTCCGCCAGCAGCCCTTAACGTCCAGGCCGGAGATAGTCAGGCTGTGCTTGGCTGGAAGGCCCCGGAAAAGTTATCGAACGGGTCAGCCGTGGGTGAGCCGCTTTCTTATTATATTTACCGGCGCGAAGGAGACGGGCCGTACGAGCGTCTGCTGGCGGCCGGACTCCTCTCCAATACTGCATTTACAGATACCTCAACAGCCAATGATGCGTTTTACACCTATCGGGTACGCGCCGTACGGTCAGTAAAAACTACCCTTATTGAAGGCCCGGAGAGCGACGAGGTTACAGCCTTCCCTAAAGATATGACGCCGCCGGCCCCGCCTACGGGTCTATCGGCCATAGCTTCACCGGAAGGCATCGTCCTGAGATGGATAGACAATACAGAGGCCGATCTGGCCGGTTATCGCGTCTATAGGCGGACGAAAGAAGAAGACAAGTGGCGATGTCTTTCCCGGAAGCCGGAGAAATCAGTACGCTATACAGACAAAGAGGTGCATAAAGGAGAAGCGTATCATTATGCGGTAACCGCCCTGGATTCTTCGCCCCGGCAGAATGAAAGTACGATGTCCCTTGAGGTCAAGGTATGGGCCGAGTAGTATCTTTTTGAGAGGGGAAAAAGGGTTGCATCACTTTAACTACGTCGCTGATGAATTATATTGTGAAAACGTGCCGGTTGCCGCTATTGCCGGGGCGGTGGGGACTCCTTTTTATCTTTACAGCCACGCCACATTAAGCCACCATTTCAAGACGTTTGACCGGGCCTTCGGCAAAGTTCCTCATCTGGTCTGTTTCGCTCTAAAGGCCAACTCGAACCTGGCTGTGGTCAGGCTCCTGGCCAACCTGGGGGGCGGCGCGGATATTGTCTCCGGCGGGGAACTATACCGGGCCCTTAAGGCCGGTGTTTCGCCGGACAAGATCGTCTATTCCGGCGTGGGGAAGCGCACTGATGAGATTCAAGATGCCCTCAAGGCCGGCATCCTGATGTTCAATATCGAGTCTTCACAGGAGCTTTTGGCCATAAATAAGATAGCGGCCCGGATGAAAAAGAAGGCCCGTATTGCCTTGAGGGTCAACCCTGATGTTGACCCCAGGACACATCCATATATCTCTACGGGACTAAAGAAAAATAAATTTGGCATAGACATCGGGCGTTCTCTTAAAGAATACAGAGAGGCGCGCAGCCTTTCCCACGTGGAAATTGCAGGCGTGAGCTGCCATATCGGCTCCCAGATCACAGAGGTAGCGCCATTCATTGATGCCTTAGTAAAGTTGAAGGATCTCATTGTCCGACTGCAAACAGAAGGCATTGATATCCGTTATCTGGATCTGGGCGGCGGGTTGGGCATCCGCTACGACCAGGAAGAGCCCCCGCATCCCTTTGCCTATGCCGAGGCCATTATAAAAAACATGCGCGATATGGACGTTACACTGATCCTCGAACCCGGAAGAGTGATTGTGGGAAATGCCGGGGCGCTGGTGACCAGGGTCTTGTACACCAAGAATAATGGGAGCAGGCATTTTCTGATCGTGGATGCCGGCATGAATGATCTGGCCCGGCCTAGTCTTTACGGCTCCTATCATGCCATCTGGCCGGTCAGGGACAAGTATGCCGGAGAAAAGATAAAGGCAGACGTGGTGGGGCCTATCTGTGAATCCGGTGATTTCCTGGCCAGAGACCGGGAGCTTCCGGATTTTGCCCCCGGTGATCTTATGGCGGTTATGAGTGCGGGGGCCTATGGTTTTTCCATGTCTTCCAACTATAACAGCCGCCCGCGGGTGGCCGAGGTTATGGTCAAGGGCCGTGATTTTTCCGTCATCCGGCGCCGCGAGACCCGCCAATCCCTGGTTCGGGGTGAGAAGGTACCGGATTTTCTGCAAGGTTCTCAGGTAAAATAGTCCATGGGGAAAAGGTTGTCTTTTTATAAAATGAGCGGCAGCGGTAATGATTTCATCATTATTGACAACCGTTCCGGTCTCGTTGGTGTCAATGAGGGATCCGCGTGGGCCCGCCGACTGTGCCGCCGCAAGGTATCGGTAGGGGCCGACGGTTTGATTCTAATCGAACCTCCCAGTATGTCCGATGCCGATTTCAAGTGGCGATTTTATAATGCCGATGGCAGCGAGGCCGAGATGTGCGGTAACGGCGGGCGCTGTGCGGCCCGTTTTGCCTACGTAAACCGGATAGCCGGTCCTGAGATGACCTTTGAGACCATCGCCGGCTTGATCCGGGCCGAAGTGACCGATCATCGGGTGAAACTGGAGATGGTGCCCCCGCGGGATCTGCGCATGGATATAAAAGTCTTGACAAATCAAGGGAAATACGTTGTACATTTCATAAACACGGGCGTACCGCATGTCGTCCATTTTGTCCCCGACCTGGATAAAGTAAATGTCTCTGAGTGGGGCCGGAGCATCCGTTTTCATGCCGAGTTTCAGCCGGCCGGCACCAACGTTAATCTTGTCCGGGTCTTGGACAGACAAAATATCTCCATACGCACCTACGAGCGGGGGGTGGAGGATGAGACCCTGGCCTGCGGCACAGGATCAGTGGCCGCAGCAATCATCGCCTCTCTGAAACACGGGATTGTGCCGCCGGTTCACGTACAAACGCGCGGTGGAGAAATACTTGACGTCTATTTTAAATCCGGCCCGGGGGGCATAAGCCACGTCTTTCTGGAAGGCGAGGCAAAAATCGTCTATGAAGGTCTATTAAGGGAGGAAGAACTATGAAACGGAAAACAGCGGAGATAGCAAAAGGGGCTATGGTGGCTATTGTCACTCCCTTCAAAAAGGGCAAGGTAGATGAGAAGGGCCTAAAAAAGCTCATAGAATTTCAGATTAAAAACGGCACGCACGCTATTATTCCCTGCGGGACAACCGGCGAAGCGGCTACGCTTTCCCACGAGGAACATATGTCTGTAGTTGAGATCACGGTACAGACGGTGGCCGGCCGGGTGCCGGTAGTGGCCGGTACAGGCTCCAATAGCACATCTGAATCCATACTATTGACCAAACATGCCCAGAAAGCCGGCGCTGATGCGGCGCTGTTAATCACCCCTTACTATAATAAACCCACACAGGAGGGACTCTATCAGCATTTCAAGGCCGTGGCAGATAAAGTCGATATCCCCATCGTTCTCTATAATGTCCCCGGCCGGACCAGTGTCAACATGCTGCCCGAAACAGTGGCCCGTCTGGCTGAGATAAAAAATATCATAGGAATCAAGGAGGCCACGGGCTCATTACAGCAAATCAGCGAGGTTATACGCCTCTCCAATAAGAAATTCAGTCTGGTATCCGGAGACGATTTTACGGTCTTACCTACACTGGCTGTAGGTGGTAAGGGAGTTATCTCCGTGGTATCCAATGTGGCGCCAAAGGACATGGCCGATCTTTGTAGTGCCTTTGAGGCCCGGGACCGACAAAAGGCCCAGGAACTGCACTATAAACTTCTCCCGCTTTGCCAGGCCATGTTTTATGAGACCAATCCCATACCGGCAAAGACGGCGCTTGGACTCATGGGCATGATTTCGCCGGAACTCAGGCTGCCGCTGTCGCCCATGTCACCAAAAAATGTGGAACGCCTGAAGGCTGTGCTTAAAGACTACGGACTTATTAAGTAAGAAGCTGTCCGCTTTCAGCTATCTGCTTTCAGCTTAATGTTTATCTCAGTTTTTTGCTGACGGCTGATCGCTAATGGCTGACAGCCTGAATCCGGCCTTAGGCCAAACGTAGGCTGGAAATGGTAGTTTCCGGATGAAAACTAATTGCGAGGAGAACGGATATGATAAAGGCTATTGTCGCCGGTGCCGCCGGCAAAATGGGCGGACGCAATATCCATATGGTACACCAGGCCGAAGGAATTAAACTGGCAGCGGCCTTTGAAAGGCCTGGACATCCGGCCCTCGGCCAGGACGTAGGAGAGGTAACCGGCCTGGGAAAGATCGGTATCCCGATTTCTGAGGGGCTGGAATCGGTCATTAAAAAGGGGGATGTAATCATCGATTTCACATTTCATGCCTCGTCTGCAGAACACGTGGCCCTGGCCGCC
Source organism: Thermodesulfobacteriota bacterium (assembly GCA_031082315.1). Taxonomy (NCBI): domain Bacteria; kingdom Pseudomonadati; phylum Thermodesulfobacteriota; species Thermodesulfobacteriota bacterium. The sequence goes on along the minus strand of JAVHLC010000003.1, from coordinate 36,559 downwards.
AAACACAAAAAGGCTATTGTGGTGGGGACAACCGGGTTTACGCCTGAGGAGATGAAAGAGATCAAGAAGCTGGCCAAAAAGGTGCGCTGTGTGCTGGCCCCTAATATGAGTGTGGGTGTAAACGTCCTCTACAAAGTCGTACAAGATGTAGCCGGAATCCTGGGTGAAGGTTATGATGTGGAGATTGTCGAGGCCCATCACCGCCTTAAAAAGGACGCCCCCAGCGGCACGGCCGTAAAGCTGGCCCAAGTGCTGGCCGGGGCCTTAGGCCGCGACTTGGATAAGGTTGGGGTCTATGCCCGCCATGGGATGATCGGTCAGCGAACGAATGAGGAAATCGGCATACAGACTGTGCGCGGCGGCGATATTGTGGGCGAACACACCGTCCTTTTTGCCGGTATCGGGGAACGCATTGAGGTCATCCACCGTGCCCATAGCCGGGATAATTTTGCCCGCGGGGCCGTGCGGGCCGCCAAGTGGATCGTAAATCAGAAAAACGGCATCTATGACATGCAGGATGTACTGGGACTGAGGAAGTGATAGAGCGCTTCGTTCGTTTTGAAGCCGATGGCGCTGCCAGATACGGACGGCTAGGAAAAAACACCATCCGCAGCATAGAAGGCGATATATTCGCAGAATTTAAAACAGGTAATGAAGAGTATGGTCCGGCTAATGTCCGGCTCCTCCCTCCCTGCCGGCCAGGCAAGATTATTGCCCTGGGCCTGAATTATCGTGATCATGCCAGGGAGTTGGGTTTCCCTATCCCGGACGAGCCTTTGATTTTTCTTAAACCAGGAACGGCAGTCATCGGGCCGGATTCATCCATTATGTATCCCCGGATGAGCAAGAGGGTTGACTATGAGGCTGAGCTGGGTGTGGTCATCGGCCAGAGAGCCCGTTTTATCCCGCAGGAGAAGGCCTATGATTACATCTTTGGCTATACCTGTGTAAACGATGTTACGGCCAGGGACTTACAGAGAAAGGATGTACAGTTCACGCGTTCCAAGAGTTTTGATACCTTTGCCCCTATCGGCCCCTGCATTGCCCGGGGAATGGATCCCTCGCATCTCAAGGTAGAATCATACCTCAACGGGGAACTCCGCCAGTCATCCCACACCGGGAATCTTATTTACGGGGTCGCTGAACTGGTCAGTTTTATCTCTAAAGTGATGACCTTGCTCCCGGGCGATATCATTGCTACCGGCACGCCTTCCGGAATCGGCCCTATGGTTCCCGGCGATGTCATAGAAATTGTTGTGGAAAGCATCGGTACGCTGCGCAACACGGTGAAGGCAGAGGAAGCTGAAGGCTAGAAGCTAAAAGCTTTGTACTGAATTCTGTCTCCTGGTCCGCAATGTATTTTGGACGGGTATGATGTTGGATAAGAATAATTAGTGTTCATCCGGAAACTGCCGTTTCCGGTCGTGCCATAGGCAGATTCGCCGAGGCGAACTTCACGCTTTCAGCTATCAGCGGTCAGCCATCAGCAAAACTCAAGGCAAACAATCGGTTGAGCTGAATGCTGATAGCTGAGTGCCGACCGCTCCATCCAGAAAACCTGGGTTTTTGGATGGAAATTAATTAGAAAGGTATTTAGCGCAGATGATCAAGATAGAAAAATCGGAACGACTAAAGAAGCTGCCGCCTTATCTCTTTGCGGAGATAGATCGGATGAAAGAGGAGGTAAAGGCACGGGGGCTGGATGTCATTGACCTCGGCGTAGGAGACCCGGACATTCCTACGCCGCCGCATATAATCACCCGGCTTAATGAAGCGGCGACCGATCCCCAAAATCACCGTTATCCCTCTTATTCGGGCATGAACGGCTTTAAATTTTCCGTGGCCGGATGGTATGAAAGACGCTTCGGCGTCTCTCTGGACCCCCAAACAGAGGTCGTTAGCCTGATTGGTTCCAAGGAGGGCATTGCCCACATCCCCCTCGCCTTCATTAATCCCGGTGATGTGGCCCTGGTGCCGTCACCGGCCTATCCGGTTTATCATATCGGAACTATATTTGCCGGCGGCGAGCCATACTATATGCCCCTTACCAAAGAAAACCATTTTTTGCCGGACCTGACTGCCATCCCTCCGGAGGTAGCTGAAAAGGCCCGTCTCCTGTTCATTAATTATCCCAACAATCCTACGGCAGCCGTGGCTACAGTGGACTTCTTTAAAGAAATCGTGGCCTTTGCTGAAAAATATAACATTATAGTCTGCCATGATGCGGCCTATAGCGAGATGGCCTTTGACGGCTATAGGCCGCCCAGTTTTCTGGAGGTCGAGGGAGCCAAGGGGGTAGGGATCGAACTCCATTCCCTTTCCAAAACCTATAACATGACCGGTTGGCGCATAGGCTTTGCTGTGGGGAACAAAGAGGTCATCGCCGGATTGGGACAGGTAAAAAGCAATATTGATTCCGGAGTCTTCCAGGCTATCCAGATAGCCGGTATGGCGGCCCTTGATGGTGATCAGACCTGTGTCCGGGAGATGCAGGCTGTTTATGCCGGCCGCCGGGATATTTTAGTCGCCGGCCTGAAAGAAGCGGGGTTGAATGTGGAAAAACCAAGGGCTACCTTTTACCTGTGGGTTGAAGTCCCCCGGAGATATAACTCCGCCGAATTTACTGCCTACCTTTTGAGCAAGGCGGGTATCGTTACTACTCCGGGCAATGGTTTTGGCGCGCCCGGAGAAGGTTATGTTCGTATGGCCTTGACAGTGGGAAAAGAACGCCTCCAGGAGGCCGTCCAGCGTATTAAGAATGTAGGGTTTTAACCTTGGAAGATGTCCTGGCCTATATTGGTATTGGATCTAACCTGGGCGACGCCAAGGCCAATTGTCTCCAGGCCTCAAGTCGCCTGGCTAAGGCTGATAGCAGATTAAAGATACGCCTCTCTTCTCTGTATCTAACGGAACCTCAGGAATTAAAAACGCAGGGATGGTATGTCAACGCCGCGGCCGAGGTAAAAAGCCCTCTATCCGCACGGGATCTATTTTGCCTTTTACACCATATTGAGGATGAAATGGGAAGGGAAAGGGCAGCCCGATACGGGCCGCGGATTATCGACCTCGACCTTTTATTTTATGACGACATGGTCCTGGACACCGGGGAGCTAATCATTCCTCACCCCAGATTGCATAGGCGCCGCTTTGTCCTGGTGCCCCTTTGCGAACTGTCTCCTGACTTCGAGCATCCGGTGCTCAAAAAAAGGGTTTGTGATTTGCTCAAGGAAGTGCCGGAAAACGGGCAGCGAGTCCGCCGGATAGAGGTTGAAAACTGAGATGAGGCTGCTCATTTATATCATTTTAATATTTGTTGTTTATCAGATTTATAAGGCCGTGCGAAGGGAGTTGGGCAGACCTGAACAAGTAAATCGAAAGAAAGATGATAGTGCAATAACCGCAGAGCTGGTGGAAGACCCGGTTTGTCACGCCTACTGCCCCAAAAATGAGGCCGTTACGGCCGTTATGGACGGAAAAAGTTACTACTTTTGCAGTGAAAAATGTAAACAAAAATTTATGGAAGAAAATAACCACAGAGTGCACAGAGAAAGATAAAGAAAATAGAAGACAGAAGTTAAGATAAAACCTACTGAATTCTGTATTCTGATTCATAACGTATTTTGGACAGGTATGATTTTTATTTCCTCTGTGTGCTCTGTGGTTAATCTTTCAAAACGACAAATGCATAAAGGAGAGTGTGTATGAAGTTTTTTATCGATACCGCCAACTTGGATGAAATCCGGCAGGCCAATGATATGGGCCTGATCGATGGGGTAACTACAAACCCCTCGCTCATTGCCAGGGAAAACAAGCCCTTCAAGAAGCTCCTGACTGAGATATGCAAGATAGTAAAAGGGCCTATCAGCGCTGAGGTGGTCAGCCTGGAGGCCAAAGAAATGGTTAGAGAGGCTAAAGATCTGGCCAAAATTGCCGATAATATAGTTATCAAGGCGCCCATGACCACGGAAGGGATCAAGGCCACCCGGATGCTCAGCGAAGCAGGCATTAAAACCAATGTCACGCTTATTTTTTCACCGGTGCAGGCCCTGCTGGCGGCTAAAGCCGGCGCAACCTACGTCAGTCCCTTTGTTGGCCGGCTGGACGATATTTCCCAGGTGGGTATGGATGTGGTCGGGGACATTATTTCTATCTATGACAACTATGCCTTTGATACAGAGGTCATCGTGGCCAGTATCCGTCACCCCGGTCATGTCCTGGAGGCGGCCCTGATGGGTGCGGATGTGGCCACTATACCATTCAAGGTTATTGCCCAGTTGGCTAAACATCCGCTTACGGATATTGGAATAGAGAAATTTCTGGCGGACTGGAAGAAAGTAGGCAGTCCCAAGAAATAATTTTCGAGTGGGGGTCACAGAGGGATGCGGGCGAATGCTTTGCGAACCGTGTTGTTCCTCCTGTTTTTAACGATCCTAACGATAGCCGGCCCTATCTCTGCATGGGCGGATATTTACTGTTTTACTGATAGCGAGGGCGTAGTTCATTTTACCGATGTGCCTAACGACGAGCGATATAGGGTCTTCCTCCGCACCAGAAAGACCATAGAACGGACTTCCTATGCCGCTCTTTCGGGTGATATTAAAAGATACGATCCTGTCATTCATGCGGCCTGCCGACGGTTTGGTGTAGATACGAATCTGGTCCGGGCTATAATTAAGGCCGAATCCAACTTCAACTACCTGGCGCTTTCGCCGAAGGGAGCACGGGGTCTGATGCAACTGATGCCTCAGACGGCACAGGAGATGTCCGTGTTTGATATTTTTGATCCGGCGGAAAACATATACGGCGGGGTCAAGTACCTGAAACGGCTCTTAGGCATGTTCGACGGCAATATACCTTTGGCCCTGGCGGCCTATAATGCCGGCCCGGATAGGGTTGGGAACCGAAGACAAATCCCCATGATTAAGGAGACGCAGGATTACGTACAGAGGGTCTTGCTGTACTTCCGAAATTACAAAAATAGATATGGTTATCAGGAAAATAAGATGCTATGATTACCGCATGGATGAGACAGGGCGTATAAACACCTGGAACCTACCTAACAGTCTTACAATCTTCCGCATCTTTTGTATCCCTCTGGTTATGTTTTTTATTAGCCGTTCAGATCAGCCGCTTCCGGCTTTCTGGGCGACTTTTTTCTTTTCCATGGCCTCTATAACCGATCTCCTGGACGGTTTCCTGGCCCGCAGACAAAAGTGTGTTACCGCCCTGGGTAAACTCCTGGACCCTCTGGCCGATAAACTTCTCATCTCAGCGGCCCTAATCATGCTTATCCCCAAGGGTCGGGTGGAAGCCTGGATGGCATTTCTCATCATCGGGCGGGAGATAGCGGTAACCGGCCTGCGCGGCATCGGGGTTACCGGCGGAGTGGTTATCGACGCCAGCGGCCTGGGTAAGGCCAAGACTATTTTTCAGATCAGCGCCCTTATCGCCCTCCTGCTTCACTTTACTTACCTGGGCATCAACTTTCATCAATTCGGCAAGGCATTGTTATGGCTTGCTCTTATCTTGACGGTGTGGTCCGGGATAGATTATTTTGTTCGCTTTTATCGGTTATTTGGCGAGGAACAGAAGTGACCAGGAGAAGCCCTCTGTACTTTCCCCATCTTTTTACGCCGGAAACTATCGGGACCTGTAATCTGCGCAATCGTATTATCATGCCGCTCTACCCCACCAAGTATGCTGCTGAAAGCAAGGTAAACGACAGGATAAAGGCCTTTTACCAGGTTCGAGCCAGGGGCGGGGTGGCCCTGATCGTGCTGGACTGCCCCTGTCTGGATTATCCCCGCGCCTATAAGGGACCACAGGAACTTCGCCTTGACACAGAAGAGTATGCGTCCGGCATAGCCGGACTGCTGGACATAATCCACGCCGAAGACGCCAGGGCCTTTATGCAGCTCAATTATCCCAAAGAAAGAATCTTAGATAAAGAGGTTCCCGGAGCCAAGAAAAAGGGAGAAGGCTGGGTCGTTCCCCTGGCCAATGCCATGTCGCGGGAGGAGGCCACAGAGATAATAGAGGTTATGGCTGCCGGGGCTAAAAGGGCCGGGGAGATCGGCTACGACGGAGTGGAGATACAGGCCAGTTACGGTGATTTGATCGCCCAGCTCCTTTCGCCGCTTCTCAACAAACGCACGGATGATATGGGCGGGCCTGTGGAAAATCGGTGCCGTTTTTTAACCCGGCTGATCGAAAAAACAAAACAATGTGCCGGCCGGGATTTCCCGGTAATGGTAAAACTGGTCTGTGATGAATTTGTCCCCGGTGGCCTGACTGTAAATGAGGCCGTATCCATGGCCAGATTGATCGAAAAGGCCGGCGCTGATGCCATCCTGGCTAATGCCGGCAATAAGGCTACCAAGTTTGTTACCATACCCGGGCATGACTGTGCACCGGGTCTGCTGACAGAGACCGCCGCCCGGATTAAAGCCGCCGTTAACCTGCCGGTCATAGCCATCGGTAAGATAAATACACCGGCCCTGGCGGAAGAGATTATCGCCTCAGGCAAGGCCGATTTCGTGGCTATGGCCAGGGCCTTAATAGCTGATCCGGATCTTCCCAATAAGGCCGCGTCTGGAAATATTGCCGGTATAAGGGCCTGCACCTATTGCCTGGAAGACTGCGCCGACAAAGGAGTACCGGGCTTAGGCCGCGCCTGCACAGTTAATCCCTTTGCCGGTTTTGAATATCGCTGGGATGTGCTTCCGGTCACAGTAAAGAAAAAAATCCTGATTGTCGGAAGCGGCCCGGCCGGCATACAGGCCGCGGTCATAGCCAGTCAGAGGGGGCACAGAGTAGAACTCTGGGAAAAAGAGGCCGAGCCCGGCGGCCAACTACTTTTGGCCGACAAGGCCCCATTCAAAGAAGAGATGTCCGGGGCCTTACGCTACCTAATACATTCCTTAAAACAAAGCACTGCTCAGGCCCGCCTCAACCGCCCGGGCGCAGTAGAAGATATAGTCAATATGGCGCCGGACGCGGTTATAGTGGCTACCGGGTCACATCCGATACGTCCACCGATTCCCGGTATGGATTCCGGTATTGTGGTTGACGCCCGGGAGCTTTATGCCAAAAAGGTTCTCCCCGGTCGGAAAATAGTGATTATCGGCGGAGGTGATATCGGGTGTGAAACTGCGGATTGGCTGGCTGAGCCGGGCAGGGAGGTAACCGTGGTTGAGATGCTGCCGGAGGTATTGGGCCGAATGAAAGATATTCCCCGGGCGCGCCTGCTGGCCAGACTGGCCGATAAGGGAGTGAACATACTTACGGATACCCGGATTACAAAGATTAGCGGGACTATGGTCTCTCTGGAGAAAAAGGACGGTCAGAGACTCCGGATCAAGGCAGATCAGGTGATACTGGCCGTTGGCGCGCGATCGAAAAACAGCCTGGCGGATGAACTTAAGGGGAAAATTAAAGAGGTAATAGTTATTGGTGATGCCTCTCAGCCGGGCAATCTTGGGGCGGCGCTGAGAAGCGCCACCGAGGTAGCGCTGAAGATCTGAAGTCAGAATAGAACGTTAGCAATCAGCTATCAGCTCTCAGAAAGTGGAATAGCACCTTTAACTGACTGCTGATGGCTGACGGCTGATAGCTGATTGCTCATCACTTCTTCTTATCCAGAACCTCCCTTACCTTGCAGGAAAGGCCTCCCATGTTGAACGGCTTCTGAATAAACCCGCTGCATCCCCGTTCCAAAATCTTGGAGGCTTCGCCGTTAATGCTGTATCCACTGGAAAGGAGGACTTTTATACCTGGGTCGATCTCCTTCAAACGGTCATAGGTCTCACCGCCCCCTGTACCCGGCATGATCATATCCAGAATGACCAGATCAATCCCACCCTTATTTGCCTTATAAATCTCGACCGCTTCTTCTCCGTCTCTGGCTATGAACACCTTATATCCCAATTCTTCCAACAATTCCCGGCCTACATCCCGGATCATCCCTTCATCATCTACAAACAGGATCGTCTCTGTTCCCTTTACCATCTTTACGGACATCTCCTTTTCCCTTACGACCTCCTTTTCTGATGCCGGTAAATAGATAGTAAACGTCGTGCCATGGCCTTTTTCGCTATAGACATTGATAATGCCGCCGTGATTCTTGATAATCCCATAGGCCGAAGCCAATCCCAGCCCGCTGCCCCGGCCCATCTCCTTGGTAGTAAAGAAGGGCTCAAATACGCGTCTCCGGATTGTTTCATCCATACCAACACCCGTATCGGTAATAGATATCCTGGCATATCTCCCCGGTTGGACCTTGTAGGGCTTGCTGTAGCTTTCATCCAGGATGACATTATTTGTCTCTAAATAGATATCCCCGCCCGCCGGCATGGCATGCCAAGCGTTCACATAAAGGTTCAAAAGCACCTGCTCGATCTGGCCCCGGTCGGCCTCTACGGTACAGATATCAGGATCATATTTCTCTCTGATGGTAATCTCTTTCTTGGTGCGGCCAAACATGCCGGCACTGCTTCTCATTATCTCGTTTACGTCAAGCGGCTTAACATTATATTTCCCGCGGCGGGCAAACCCTAAAAGCTGAGCGGTCAGATCAGACCCGTTTCTGACCTGCTCTTCGATCTGTTTTAGCTTGCTATAATGGGGATGGCTTGAATCGAGATCGCTTAGCATCAAGGATGCGTATCCCTCGATCACCATGAGCAGGTTGTTAAAATCATGGGCAATACCACCGGCCAGGGTACCGATGGCCTCCATCTTCTGGGCCTGGAGTAGTTGAGTTTCGAGGTGTTTCTTGTCAGTAATATCGATCATGGCGCCCTCGATGTAACCATCTTCCGGATAGGCCCTGGCCGTTATCATCAGGTCTATTTTTTCTCCATCCTTGCGGGTGACCTGTATCTCAAAATCAGAGACCGTGCCGCATTCCTCCAACTTCCGCAACAACTCCGTCCTTTTCTCCGGCGAATAACGCTCGCCAAATACAAATTCCGTGGTTAGCCCCTCAATCGAGCTATAACCCAAAATGTTGGCAGCCAGTTGGTTTGCCATGATAATCTTGCCGTCACTGATCCGGCTGCGGTACAGGCCCACCAAGGCCGTCTCGTACAGGCCGCGATAACGTCTCTCTGATTCCTGAAGGTCTCGTTCCGCCTTCCTGCGTTCCCGGATGTCGCGGAAGACCAGAACTACCCCGATGATGTCGCCTTTGGCGTCCCTGATAGGCGCACCGCTATCGTCAATAGGTATCTCAGCCCCATCACGAGCTACCAATAAAGTATGATTGGCCAGACCGACGACCACACCCTTTCGCAGCACCTTAGTTGCAGGATTCTCGACCGGCCTGCGTGTCTCTTCATTTATAATATTAAAGACTTCGGCCAGAGACTTTCCGGCCGCGTCTTCCTCTTTCCATCCGGTCAGGGACCCGGCAACGGGATTCATGAACCTGACGTGTCCCTGGGCATCCGTAGCAATCACTGCATCGCCAATACTCCCGAGGGTGGTAGAAAGCCACTCTTCACGTTCCCTTAATCTATTCTTCATCTTGTGTTTATACAGGGCCATCTCAATGGTCGTGCGCAACTCTCTATCTTCGAACGGCTTGACAATGTATCCTGACGGCTCGGTTACCTTTGCCCGGTCCATGGTCCTTTCGTCGGCATACGCAGTAAGATATACGACCGGGATGTTGAAGCACAAACGTATCTGATTGGCCGCCTCAATCCCGTCTATTTCACCCTTCAGCACAATGTCCATCAGCACCAGATCCGGCTTATACTCTTCCGCCTTTTTAATAGCCTCCTGTCCGGACGATACCACCGCTGAGACCGTATATCCCAAACTCCCCAGGCTGCTGCGTATATCTTCGGCAACAATTCCTTCGTCCTCAACCACCATGATCTTTGTTTCCATGGTCTTAAATCCTTTTTTCATAAGTTGTTTTTTTAAAGTCTATCCTGAACTTAGTCCCCTCACTTCTATCCAGGTCTATCTGGCCGTCGATCTGATCGGTCAGAATCTTAACCAGTTTCAGACCCAGTGACCCGCTGTTTGTCAGGTCCCAATCCCCCGGCAGGCCGACACCATTATCGGCAACCGTCAGCTCCATCGCACCTTCATCTAATGTGCGGAGCGTAATTTTTATCCCACCCTCTTTATCTTCCGGAAAGGCATATTTCAGCGAATTGGAAACCAGTTCATTTATGATCAATCCACATGGAATAGCAACATCAACCCCAAGCATAATGTCCTCAATATCTGTTTTTAATGTAATTTTGTCTGTATTAACTCCATAGGACCGGAACAAACCATTTACCAGGAGACTGACGTATTCATGGAAATTAATGCTCGCCAGGTCTTTGGATTGATAAAGCTTTTCATGGACAAGGGCCATCGACTTTATCCGGTTCTGGCTCTCTTTAAAAATCTCCACATCCCCTTTGTCCTGCACATATTGGGACTGAAGTCTAAGCAGACTGGAAATTACCTGCAGGTTGTTTTTGACCCTGTGGTGGATTTCCTTCAGGAGCACCTCCTTCTCTCTAAGCGAGGCCCTGATTTGCTCCTCCGCCCGTTTCCGCTCGGTGATGTCCACGTTGACTTCCGCAATCAGCCATTCTCCTTCCTCATTCTGAAATGGTATGGTGGTAACCTGTATCGGCCTGTTGCCTTCCTTGACCAGCGTTTCTTCGGTGACGTTGATGGCCTTCGTCTCCAGGACTATGGGGATTCCGCAGCCAGGACACATATCGCTTAGGCCCATAAAATATTCGTAACACTTTCTTCCGGTCGGATCGCCGTATATCTTACCCCACTCCGGATCTATATAACGAACGTTAAACCCTGAATCGATAATGTCAAGGCCGGTTTTTGTAGCGCCCAGGATAAACTCCATTTGTTGCTTCAATGTCTCAATATCCTTTTCCGCCCGCTTGCGCTCCGTTATGTCGCGCAAGAATTCCACTACCATCATGGGACGGCCGTCTTCATAGCGTGCGGCCACACTGGCCGTACCCCAGAAGACTCGTGAGACACCGTCAGTCCCTGTAATTTCTGTCTCAAATTCGTGAACCCGGCCGTCCTCGAAACACTCTTTTATCATGCACTTATCGCAAACGCGGTCGCGGCCGTGATAGGCAATATAGCATTTTTTACCAACCATGTCCGGCCCGAACAGGGCCCTGGCCACATCATTGACCCATACGATATTAAATTGCTCGTCCACCATAATCATCTGATCCGTCACCGAATCGACAATACCGGCGAGTTTTTCTTCACTTTCACGCAGCGCCTCCTCCGCCCGCTTACGTTCAATGACCTTCTGCTTTAACTCTTCGTTCCTCCGTCTGAGATCGGCTGCATTTTTCTTTTCAATTTTATAAAAAGTAAATCCCCCGGCTGCAAACAGCAATATAACCAGTCCGGCAATGGTTATCTGCCCTGCGGCATGTCTGTAGAGGGGGCCTGTGATCTCGGAATAATCCATGGAAACGCCGATGGACCATAACTGGTTGCCGATATGCACCGGGGCATAAGCTATAAGTCTCTTGCCACGTGTCGCACAGATATAGGTGCCGGCGCCTTCTTCCCCCCGTCTCGCCTTCTCTATAATATGTTCTAAGGCTGACCAGTCATGAGCAGAAAACGCCTTTTTTCTATGAGCTATAATATCTTTGCCCTGCTGTTTTGCATCGGAATGAGCTAATAAGGTACCCTTTTCATCTAATATCCAGGCCTGACTTCCCTTAACCCTCTCGATCGGCTGAATAAAGATGTTAGATAGGGTATCTCCGCCAATCATGCATCGAACTACCCCAACAAACTTATCCTTATAGAACACTGGTTGAGCAATAGAGATAGCCGGCTTACCTATGTTATTATAAAACCACTCACTAACATACAGTTTATGCTCACGCACAACATACGCTATATCTGGTTTATCAGTAAGACTCATCCCCACTCTATCCCTCGCATCCTCCCGGAATGGGTATCTATGCAATATAATTCCATTAACATCGCACGTGACTATGGAATCAATATAGCCTTTATGTCCCTCATAAAAATTTTCGATCGGACACGTACGCCTTTCTTGGCATAAGGCCCCCTTGTAAATCTCTTCTTGGACTATGGAGTCATCTGCCAAAACCTTTAGGTGTTTTGATAGATGGCCAATAACCTCCTCCAATCTACCTGCGGTTGTCTTCGCAACCGTCAGTAACTGCTCCTGTGTATGGAAAACCAAAGTATCCTCAAACTCCCTGTGGGACAGATAGGCTGTGTACAGAAGGATGGCGATACCGGCCAAACCGGCTATAGTGCCTATCACCACCTTATTGGATAACCCTTTTGTCTCCATACAATTTACTGCCTCATGTTCATCCGGAAACTACTGTTTCCGGATGAAAGCACTCAGCGATCAGCTTTCAGCCGTCAGCAAAAAAATAAGACAAACAACAGATTAAGCTGAACGCTGATTGCTGAGTGCTGATTGCTCGTCCGGAATTTTTGAGTTTCCGGATGAAAACTGCCTCATGATCGCTCAGGGGATAAAAAGCTATGAAAATCAAACAATTTGTATTTATACATAAAGAGTCACGGGCTGTCAAAACCAATTTATCCAAAAATCATTTTTCCTTGACACGGCCTCCGCTACTCAATATGTTAAGCGCCATGTTTTCTGTAGTAGAACGTGACAAAGGGAATTATTCAAAATTTTCCAAAAGCTACCGGCGGAGGTTTCCTTTCCGCCTGGCCACGACCTCGTTTATCTATCCCGACCGTATCCTGCCCAATGCTATGCGCCTTGCCCCCTACCTGGACGAGATGGAGCTAATCCTCTTTGAGAGTAAAAACCTGCCGGACAGGGAAGAAATATCAGATCTCTCCGCTTTGCAGAATAAAGAAGGATTATCTTACAATGTGCACCTTCCCCTGGATATTTTCCTCGGACATCCTTCAGACAAGGCAAGGGCAGAGGGGATCGCGGCGGTCCAAGAGGCCATAGCCCTTACCAAAAGGCTTACCCCTTCTACCTATACGCTGCACTATAACTATGATGAAACACCCATCCGCCTACGGCGGGCAAAGGACAATGAAAATAATCCCCCCTCCCCCCCCTTTAGTAAGGGGGGGGATATGTTAGATTCCCCTTTGGAAAACGGGGAAAGCCAAAGTCCCCCTTTGGGGAAAGACGTGGCCCCATCAATTCCCCCTTTGGAAAAGGGGGATACAGGGGGATTTCCAGGTGAGAAAAATCTCTCTTTATGGCAGAGACATATTGCTGAAAGCACCGGGAACATCCTGAAGACGGGCATTAAACCGGGCCTGATTTCTGTCGAAACCCTTAACTACCCCCTGACCTGGGTAGAGGATATCATCAACGACCTTGGCCTTTCCGTCTGCCTTGATCTCGGCCATATATTGCTCGGCGGAGGAGATCCGCGGTACTACCTGGATAAGTATCTGGAGAAGACGGCCATTATCCATCTATACGGTGTCTATCAAGGCCGTGACCATCTGGGCCTTGATGTCCTGGATGAGGCCGCTCTTTTAGACTGGCTGCGCCTTTTGAAAGGATATACGGGTACGGTCTCTATCGAGGTCTTTTCCTTTCATCACCTTCAAACGTCTTTAGAAGTCCTGGAAAAACTGTGGAAAAAGGCATGAAGAAGACCATCCTGGTAACCGGAGGCTGCCGGAGCGGCAAGAGCCGGTTTGCCCTGGACTATGCCAACCGTCACTTTACAAGCCGGCTATACCTGGCTACGGGACAGGCCCTGGATGAGGAGATGAAAGAGCGGATAAGAAATCACCGGAAAGACCGGGGACAGGCCTGGCGCACCGTGGAAGAGCCCATGAATATTGCCAGGGCCATAGACCAGGAGGCAGCAACAGCCGGCATCATACTCATCGACTGCATCACCATGTGGGTCTCCAATATGCTGTTCCAGAATATGCCCGAAGAAGAAATAATGCACTCGGTAGGGGCTCTTGCGGAGAAAATACACAAGCCCCTTTGTTCCTTTATCTTAGTAACTAATGAGGTCGGGGCCGGTATCGTCCCGGAAAACAGACTGGCCCGGAGATTTCGTGACCTGTCCGGTATGGTCAACCAGAAGCTGGCCGCCTGTGCCGATGAAGTCTACTGGCTGGTGGCCGGCATACCGATCAAAATCAAATAACTGGTGAGGGGAAAAATGACACGCCTTAATGACATTATCGCAAAAATCGAGCCGATCGACCTGGATGCGCTGGAGAAGGCCAGAGATCACACCGCTGAACTGTGCATGCCGCCCCGTGCCCTGGGGAGATTGCACGAGATAGGCGAACGGCTGTGCGGCATAATGCGCAGCCTCAATCCTTCCGTCAAAAAAAAAGGCTTTTTGGTTATGGCCGGTGACCACGGAGTAGTCAAACACGGCGTAAGCGCCTTTCCCCAGGAAGTTACCGGGGAGATGGTCAAAAATTTTGTCCGGGGCGGCGCCGGTATAAACGCCATGGCCCGCCAGTTCCCCGCCGAGGTGGTAGTGGCTGATATGGGTATCGTCCCGGATTTACCGGACGCTATCCAGGGAGAAAATCGTTTTATAAAGAAAAGGATCGCGGCGGGGACGAATGATTTTACAAGCGGTCCGGCCATGAGCCGGGAGCAGGCGGAAGAGGCTGTCCTGGCCGGTTTTGATCTGGCCGCGGCCATGTTTGCCGGGGGAATAACGCTCCTGGGCACCGGCGATATGGGAATCGGGAACACCACTTCATCCAGCGCCATTGGCGCCGTTATTACGGGGCAGTCCGTAGAGGATATGACCGGCCGCGGTACGGGCATATCTGATGCATCTTTTCAAAAAAAGTGTGAGATTATCAGGGCGGCTATCTCTGTAAACCATCCTGACCCGGCAGACGGGATAGACGTCCTTTCCAAGGTCGGCGGGTTTGAGATAGGCGGCATTGCAGGAATAGTGCTGGCGGCGGCCTATCATAAGAAACCGGTGGTTATCGACGGCCTTATCTCCACGGCCGGCGCGCTGATTGCCCATACGCTCTGCCCCCTTGTCTCTCAATATGCCTTTGCCGGACACTGTTCTGTGGAGCAAGGACATAAGCACATGTTGGCCCACCTTGGTCTTGCGCCTATCGTAAATCTCGATCTGCGTCTCGGGGAAGGGACGGGAGCGGCCCTGGCCATGCACATTATCGAGGCCGCCTGCCGGGTCTTTAATGAGGTGCACACCTTTAGACAGGCCGAAGTCAGTAAGGGGAATAATGGGTAATTTCTTTGCGGCCCTTACCTTTTTAACCGTCCTCCCTGCGCCCCGGACCCAAGGACAGATAGGAGCCGGGACGCTGCCGTGGTTCCCGGTCGTTGGTCTTCTGATCGGCGGCCTTATTTTTCTCTTCGATTATATCCTGCTCCGCCTCTTCCCGGTTCAGATAACCTCTCTTTTCTCTGTTCTCTTTCTAGCGGCTATTACCGGAGGCATTCACCTGGACGGCCTGGCCGATACGGCAGACGGCCTCTTTTCCCATCGCTCGCGGGAAGATGCCCTGCGCATTATGAAGGCCAGCGACATCGGGGCCATGGGGGCTATGGCCCTGTTCTTTATTCTGGGCCTGAAATGGGCGGCCTTGGCCAACCTTCCCCGCGGCGGGGGGGCCTCCTGGGCCTGCCTCGTCTTACCCGCGGCATACGGCCGGGCGGCGATGCTTTTCGGGACATATTTCCTCCCTTATGCCCGAAAGGAAGGGGGAACCGGAAGGGACTTTGTCAGCAAAGAGGGGGTTACTAGGTTCCTCCTGGTAGCGCCGCTTATGGGACTCCCCCTCCTAGTGGGGCTAAAAACCTTCTTGTGGATGAACGGCATATTCCTGCTAATGACTGCCGCTGTCCTGGCCTTTTATAAAAAGAAGATCGGCGGCATAACCGGAGACATGCTGGGCGCGCTCAGTGAACTGGTAGAGACCGCACTTTTTTTAACCGGGGTATTTTTGATCAATTCGTAAAAAAGATGTTTCACCGCAGAGCACGCAAAGTGCGCATAGAAAAACTATAAACTATTCAATATGTTATCTCAGCGATCTCTGCGGTAAAATTTTATTTTTTACGAGTTCATCATCATTTTAAGAATGAAAAAAGACCGTGCCAAAGCATTGATGATCCAGGGGACAGGCTCCGGCGTGGGAAAGAGCGTTCTCGTCGCCGCCTTTGGCCGGATACTTAAGGAAATGGGCATTAATGTTGCCCCTTTCAAGGCCCAGAATATGGCCCTTAATTCCTATGTCACGGCCGATGGCCTGGAGATGGGCCGGGCCCAGGTCTATCAGGCCGAGGCCTGCGGCCTTCAGCCGGACGTGCGCATGAACCCCATCCTCCTTAAACCCTCAGCCGATAACTGCTCGCAGGTCATCCTTCTGGGCCGGCCGGATGGCAATCGCAATGCCCAGGATTATTACCGCCGCTATAAGAGACACCGTGAAATAGTAAAAAAAACTTATGACGAGCTGTCCCGGGAGTATGAGGTGATAGTGATCGAAGGGGCGGGAAGCCCGGCGGAGATTAACTTGCAGGACCGCGATCTGGTCAATATGCAGATGGCGCAATATGCCGGGGCCGGGGTACTCATTGTCGGCGACATTGACCGGGGCGGGGTCTTTGCCTGGATGAAGGGCACCTATGACCTTATCCAGGAGGAGTATAAACCCCTGGTCAAGGGGTTCCTCATCAATAAATTTCGCGGTGACCGGGCACTCCTGGAGCCGGGGATAGAGATGTTTGAAAAGGGCATCAACTTACCGGTTTTGGGCGTTTTCCCTTATTTTCGCGATATCTGGGTGGATGAAGAAGATGCCATACCGCCGCAGGTCAGAAAACTCGAAGTCGATACGGAAAAGGTAGTGATCGGTGTAGTTGTGCCCCCGCGCATCTCCAATTTCACGGATTTTACCCCCTTAACGCTGGAACCGGATGTCTCCCTGCAGTTCCTGCGCAGTCCGGCCGAGATTGACCTCTGTGACTGCCTGATCCTGCCCGGCAGCAAGGCCACCATGGCCGACGCCGTACATCTTCGGCAGCATGGCTGGGATGCGCGCATAAAGGAGGCCTGCGCCAGAGGCACGGCCATTGTCGGCATCTGCGGCGGCTATCAGATGTTGGGAGAAAAGCTGTTTGATCCTTATGGGACAGAAAGCGATATCAAGGAGACAGAGGGACTGGGGCTTCTGCCGGTAGAGACCACCATCGAGCGCGGGAAGGTCTTGCGGCAGGTCTGCCACCAGACGGTTTCTTCGCCTGTCTTTCCCGCCGGTACAAGCATCTTCGGCTATGAGATACACATGGGCCGGACAAGAATAAAAGGCCGCATCCTGCCGCTGGTTGACACCCCGGAGACCGCGTTAGCAGTCATGTCAGGCCATAGCCCGGTCATGGGAACTTACATCCACGGCGTCTTCGACAGCGACCAGGCGCGGCGCAGTTTTATCAACTGGCTGCGACGGCAAAAGGGACTTCCCCCTTATACGTCCGGCTTTTCATACCATCTCTTCCGCCAGGAACAACTGGATAAACTGGCCAAGGTAGTGCGGGAAAATTGTGACCTGGAACGGATACTGAGATTGCTATGACCCTGGTTAGAGAAGCGGAGTTAACCGACTTTCCTTTTATACTTCCCTTATCCAGAGATTCTTTTTCCCAGTATGGCCACTATGACTTATCCATTGCCAAGTGGTTCCTCACCCCAGGTACTTATACCTTCGTCTATGAAAAGGAGACCGACAGTAAGGTCCGCTGCGGTTTTATTATGTTAGCCATTATGCGGGATGAGCAGGACAAAGAGACTGTGCTGGAGATCATGGCTATTGCCGTCTCAAAGGAGTATCGGCGGCATGGGATCGGGAGTGAACTGATAAGGTTTGCAAGGCAGTTTAACGAAGACTCAACCGAAGGCGGCAACCCTATGAAGATTAGGCTGTCCGTGGCGGAAACCAACCGGGCCGGTCGCTCCTTCTTTGAAACATGCGGATTTTGCGTTATCGGCGAGGCCCCCTGGCGCTACCCGGCCGGACAGAAGGCCCTGCGCATGGAACTCTAATATGCCCCGGCGCATCTTTGAGAGGGAACAATCCCACCATCTTTAAGCAAGAGCAGCCAATCTGCGAGCCTGTTTGCCTGCGCTAAATCATGGGTGGTTATAACCACAATGGATTTGCCCCTTTCTTTCATCTTCAAAATTATATTCTCTATGATATCTGTATTTTTTTGATCAACGGATGCCGTTGGTTCATCGAGGAAAAATACCTCAGGCTCAATAACCATGGACCTGGCAATACCAAGCCTTTGTGTCTCTCCACTGGAAAGAAGCCGTGCATTCTGGTTTCTTTTATGAATCAGGCCGACAAATTCCAGGGCCTCATCCACCTTCTCCTTTATTTCCGGCCCTTTTATCCCCCTTATCCGCAACCCATAAGCCACGTTCTTAAACACCGTGGCGTTAAATACCCCGACCCTCGGCAACAAAAGGGTTGTCCGGCGCCTTAGTTCAATGTCTTTCTTCAAGGCATCCGCTCCTGAGAAATACATTATCTCGCCCGCATCCGGTTCTTCAAGAAGGGCACATATCCTTAAAAACGTTGACTTGCCGCTGCCGTTAGGGCCCATCAGCACATAAGTACCGCTCTTATCAAAGGGAAAGGAGCAGTCTCCAAGGACAGGCTCCCTGTTATAGCTTTTGCAGATATGGTCGGCCGTTAATCTCAGGTCGAAGGCCCGCCGGGACGTACTCATTTACCTCGCCACCATTCCCTTTTTTTGAATTAAATAGAGGGCCATGTTTATAATTAATGAGATGGTTAGAAGTATCATCCCCAGGGCCAGGGCCAGCTCAAAATTTCCCTTATCCGTCTCAAGCGCTATGGTCGTCGTCATAACCCTGGTATAGCCTGCGATATTTCCGCCCACAATGAGTATCGCGCCCACCTCTGCCATTACCCTTCCGAAGGCGGCAGTTATCCCGGACATTATCCCATAGCGGGCCTCATTGATTACAGTGAGTGTTATCTGAAAAGGCGTGGCCCCGAGTGCCCGGGAGGCCTGTCTGATAATAGGATCTACACTTACAATAGCCGAGTGGCAAAGAGAGGCCACAATGGGAAAAGCGAGGATGCTCTGGGCTGTCACCATTGCTGACGGGGTATAAAGTAATCCCATGAATCCAAGCGGTCCGCTTCTTGACAGCAGAAGATACAGGAAAAGCCCGACCGCCACCGGGGGAAGTCCCATGAAGGTATTCAAAAGGCCGAGGATGAAATCCTTTCCCGGAAAGCGTTTAAATCCTACCAGGGCGCCGGTGAAAAGACCGGTAGCAGTTGCTATCAACAGGGCCGTGCCGGAGACCTTCAGCGATAGGAAAATAATATCCAGGAGCTCTCGATCGAGATCCCATATAAGGGAAAATGCCTTTATGAATCCCTCTATGATCGAATCCATAACAGAGACAAGTAAAATTTATAAGAGTAAAGTATGATGAACCCGGAACAGATCAATTTCTCACGAAAAAGCGCAAAGACCGCAAAGAAAAATGAAAACCTGGAAATCAAGAAATCAGGAGTAAAAGATTTTTTCATGAGTTCCTGAGTTCCAAATTTTATTCTTTTTGCGTCCTCGGCGGCTTTGCGTGATATTTTGGACTTTTTACGGGTTCACCAAGTATAGAATAGAAATAAATTTTTATAAATGGTTTTTATTGCGTCCGTCGGTTAGAAGTAAAACTGCGCCATGGTCCTGAATCTATTGTCATGCTGATCCTCAACCGGAACCGTTGCGGTAGAGGTCGGGGTTAATCCTCTCATCAGATAACTGTAATCTACAGAAAGCTTCAGGTTGTGTCCGTAAAGATAGTAGTTTAGCCCAACCGTATATTCCTGAAGGTTATCCTCAATGGCATTGTTCGTGCCGCCATTAACGCTGACAAGTCCGAGGCCTGAGGCAAAAGATTTGGCTACTGTATTATCTTCAAGTCTTTCGACATACGCATACCTCGCCACCACTTCAAATTTCTTCGGTATGACGAAATAACCCGCATCAAATCTATATGCAAATCTATCCCATGTATCTCCAGCGGTTCTCTCCTGTTTTAGCCGATCATAGCCGTACTCGGCATCAAAAGAAAATCCTTTATATCTTAACAGGGCAGCCAGGTTGTAACCGGAACCTATGACATCATAGTAAGGCACTGTGCTCGCAGTTCCATCTGTTGAGCTACGAATCTGGTTTAGCCGGTCTGTATTGTAGAAACCTGAGATAAGGAAGCAGACCTTAGGGGTAATGCTGTAATCTATGTCTCCCTGCTGGAGAAGATTATATTTCCCAAATGGATTTATGGAGATTCTGCCCACCCATAGTGGATTGGAATCGAGATTAGGAGACGCCTTTGAATTTCTGCCGTTATAAGCACCGGACCAATATTGTAAGAATCCGTTCTGCCCGAATAAATCAACATCCCCTTGCAGGTGAACTCCTTGAGATCTGAAGAGGTTAAACCCGCCGAGAGGAAACTTTGTAACGCTATCTTCAGTACTGACCTGGAAATTGGCATTTCCACCGGGCCATTTCCTCGTATCATCCTTCCCATCCGCATCTGTCTCACCGGAAAAAATACTGCGCTCCACACCATTCAGTAAACTCGCAGACTGCCAGAAGTGAAGACCATAAGGGAGCTTGGCGCGTCCGAACTGTATTTGAGCGTAAGGATATTTCTTCCATGTCACATATGCGTCGTGCAGGTTGACGGCGCTCTGTGGTTCTAACTGGATATGGGAGAAATATGTCCAGTCTTTATTGGGCGCATTGCCGGTGAAAAAGACCCTCGCACGTCTTAGGAAAAAGTTGTTCCAGTTCTCATTGTTGGCGTTGATCTCTCTGTCGAAGTCGAGAAAGGTGTGACGAAACTGGACGAATACATTGGTCTTCAATAGAAAATTTCCATCCGGGGTCTTAATATAAAAACCCTTGTCATACCCCGCCTGCAACATCTTCTTCTCGGTTTCCGCCGATTTTTTTTCTACCTCGGCAGTCTTGGCCTGGGTCTCGGCCTGCCTCTTTTCCATCTCCTCTATTCTTTTGAGGAGTTTCTGCACTTCTCCTTTAAGTTGTTCTATCTCTGCATTTGACTCTGCTGCCATAGCAGGCAGCGCCCACACTGAAAGCGAAAAAACAAAGAGCGCCACAAGAACACTTAATTTTTTCATATAATTTTTCTCTTATTATTTTGCGTTTGGGATGAAAAGCTGATTGACATGGTTATCTTTAAATGAGGCAATAGCCTGCTGCCCATCCCCTGATATAAGCCAGTTTATAAACTCCATCGCCTCCCTATATTTGACATGCTTGTGTTTTTCAGGATTCACTGCCATGACGCCATATTGGTTGAATAATACAGGATCGCCTTCGAGAACTATGACCATTTCGAGTTTGTCCTTTTCCTTTGTGGCAAGCCATGTGCCTCTATCAGTGAGCGTATAGGCCCGTTTTTCATTCGCAATCCTCTGTGTCTTTTCCATTCCCTGGCCCACTTCGAGATACCACTTCTGTCCTTTCGGGCCTATGCCTGTTTTTTCCCATATCGCAAGTTCCTTGGTATGCGTTCCTGATTTATCTCCTCTTGATACAAACGGATGGACACTTTCTGCAATCTTACGGAATGCTTCTGAAGCTGATTTTATGCCTTTTATCTTTGTGGGATCATTTTGAGGACCGATGATGACGAAATCGTTATACATGACGTCATGGCGATTCACAAAATATCCCTCTTCAACCGCCCTTAACTCCTGTTCCTTTGCATGGACAAAAACTACGTCGGCATCCCCCCTTTTGCCTATTTCAATGGCAGCGCCTGTGCCGACAGCCACAACATCAATTTTTATGCCTGTTTTCTTCTCAAACATTGGCAGGATGTAATCAAATAATCCCGAATTCTGTGTGCTTGTTGTCGATGCACAACGTATCCTTGTTTCAGCAGATACATTCACCGCAGAAATCATTACCAGCATTATTAGCGCCAAGAAAAATCTGAAGGTCCTCATCCTTTTCCTCCTTGCTCGGGATTTAAAAATAAGAAGTCTCTAAGGGTTGCAGAGACAATTTTCTGGCCTGCAGGATATGCTCCTAATCATCGTATTGATGTGCATAAGCGGCATCATTGTAAAGCCCTTCTCCGTATTGCTCTTTTCCATATTCTCTAATAATTTTTTGTCCTTCGTCAGAGGCGACAAAATCGATGAATCTGGATGCCAATGGTGCGCCATCCGTTACACCGTCCGGCCGGCAAAGGGCATGATAGGTGTTCACAAGAAATTTATCGCCTCTAAAGAGTATTTTCAGATTGGGCACATTCTTTTTCTCCGCCACCCAGGTGCTGCTGTCCGTCATGAAGTATCCTCTTTCTGCATCTGCTCTTTTCAAGGTTGCAGTCATGAAGTCTTTTGTAATGACATACCAGTCTCCCGAAGGCACGATCCCTGCCTTCTTCCAGACAGCCATCTCTTTTTTATGTGTGCCTGAATTATCTCCCCGCGAAAAAAATTTGGTTTTCGCATTTGCAATCCGGCTATATGCCTCAACAGCACATTTGGCCTTATTAATATTAGCGGGGTCATTCGGCGGACCGACAATATAAAACTCATTAGAACCAATCAGTGTCCTTTTCGCAGCCCAGCCTTCTGCCACTGCTTTCTTTTCAGCATCCGGGGCATGTACCATAATCATATCGACGGCCTTTTCCTTTAAGAGTTTTAAAGAATCCCCTGTACCTGCTTTTACCCAGCAGAGGGCCGTATCCACCTCTTTACTGAAGGATTCCGCAAGAACCCGCAAAAGCCCAAGCTCTCCGGGGCTGCCCGTAGCAAGAGAAAAAGAATTTGGTCCACTTCCATAAACTGCGGTACATTTTTCTCCGGAAAAGGCAACTGATGACAAGTTGAGAGAGAGCATAAAAATCATAAAAAAGAAAAATTTCTTGAACGTCATGTTTCCTCCTTTAAACGTGACACCGGTTTTTGTGTGATCAAGGCCATGTTATCTCTTTTCGTTCATCACCGATGGCGCCGCATCCGGATAGAATAGATTAACCCCGTGTTTTTTATATTGCGCTATCAGACGTTGTCCATCCGGTGAGGTTACAAAGGCGATAAAATCCATGGCCTCTCTGTACCTTATATTCGAGAACCTGTCAGGGTTTACCGCAATCACGCTATAGAGATTTTTTAAAACAGGGTCGCCTTTAAAGAGGGCCTTTAATTTAATTTTTGTTTCGTAATTCAAGAAGGTCCCCAGATCGGTGAGCGTATAGGCCCGCTTTTGGTCAGCTATCATTAATGTGTCCCCCATTTTGGCGCCTGCCTCAAAATACCAGCCCTTTCCCTTCGGATTTATCCCGGCATCATCCCAGACGTCCAGTTCTTTGATATTTGTACCTGAATCGTCGCCCCTTGATACGAAAGGCAACCCCTTCTCTGCAATTTCTTCAAATGCCTCGACAGCGGTTTTTAATCCCTTGATCTTTGCCGGGTCGCCGGATGGACCGGCGATAATAAAATCATTATGCATCACGGGTCTTCTGTTAACGCCATACCCCCCTCCGACAAATTTTTCCTCCCGAAAGGGATCGTGTACGAAGAGCATATCGGCCTCGCCCTTCTTTGCTATTTTCATGGCTTTTCCAGTGCCCACAGCAATAACTTCTACTTTGACATCATATTTTGCCGATTTTTCATAGGCAGGGATCAGGATGGCGAACAGCCCGGAATTTTGAATACTTGTCGTTGATGCTATAATAAGTTCTGTCTTTTCTTTAGCCATGTCTGATACCCCCCTTAAAGAGTCAAAGTTTGATGAACTCGTAAAAAGTAAAATTTTACCGCAGAGATCGCCGAGAACGCTGAGATAACATATTGAATAGTTTACAGTTTTTCTCTGCGCACTCTGCGTGCTCAGCGGTGAAAAGGCTTTTTTACGAATTGATCAAAGTCTAGACGGTGCCGTAAAGATAGATTTTGATACGTTATAAGTCCAATTTATTTTTTTCATCAATACAATGAAATATGTTCATAATATCTTATATTGACTCCTTCTCTTTGACTACTTACAATAACGCCCATGGAAGACCACAGGTTAAAGGCATTCTGTCTTGTTGTTGAATTGAATAGCTTCTCAAAGGCGGCAGAGGCCAAGTTCATGACCCAGTCTGCCATGAGCCACCTGATAAAAAATCTTGAAGGCGAACTCGGGATAAGACTCTTAAACAGAAAGGGCAAGGCTATAATACCAACACCTGCCGGGAAGGTTTTTTATGAACATGCGAAACAGATTCTTGAACAGTATCGAAGACTGG
This sequence comes from Thermodesulfobacteriota bacterium, assembly GCA_031082315.1. NCBI lineage: Bacteria > Pseudomonadati > Thermodesulfobacteriota > Thermodesulfobacteriota bacterium. The sequence continues at coordinate 12,200 of JAVHLC010000003.1, read as the reverse complement.
AAAATGACATTTATACTATGGTCCAAAAGACTAAAGGCACGTTATATATTGGAGCAAGCATGACTGCTGCAACATATCTACTGCCGCAGGTATTTTACAATTTCTCTAAGAACTATCCGGAAGTACAAATAGAATTATCAGTATCGGATACGGAAAGGATAATACATGACCTTCACGAGAGGAAAATTGATATAGGAATTGTTGAGAGGAAAATAAGAAATTCGGGTGTCTTTTTAAAGGAGATTGCCCGGGATGAGATAGTAATCATTACATCCGAAGATAATCCATTGACAAAGAAAAAGTCTCTGAAGCCTCAAGATTTAACATCCCAACCATTTATCATGCCTGAGGCAGGTTCGGATATGAGGGAATTCATAGATGATTTTCTGCACAACTTGAAGATAAATCCAAAGGAAATAAAGGTACTAATGACACTTGGCAATACCGAGCTAATAGTACAGATGGTTCAGTCGGGGATGGGCATATCCTTTGTCTCAAAATGGTCTGTTTTTAAGACAATAAAGGATAGCTCTATTAAGCTGCTGGACATATCAGGCAGGAAAATAAAGAGAAGGTTTTATCTCGCCGGCATAGAAAAAGAGCCTTCAACAACAGTTGGAAAGACTTTCTGGAATTTTATAAAAGAATATAGATTTTTTATGCCATTTTGATTGTGATTGAAGCTCCCCGCAGCAAGCTGCAGGGAATCTCCGTATGCAAGGTAAAATGCATCGTATTCGCTCGCTAACCCCGCTGCAAGCAGCGGGGAATGCGCTCGCTATGCATGTTCAAAAGAAATTATTGGGGTAGCAATTTGTGATGGTCGCCTTTCCCGGAGGGGTGATAAAAAAACGTGTATTGAAAACTCCGTATAAAGCCTATGTTCGTATTTCCTCCAGCCGTTTCAGATTGGCATCTATTTTCTCCAGACGGGCGACAAATTCCTGCACTTTGCCTTTTTCCTTGTCGATTATCCCGGCCGGGGCGCGTTCCAGGAAGTCCCGGTTAGCCAGCTTGTTCTGTATCCGTTTCAGCTCGGTCTGGAGTTTGCCTGCCTCTTTCTGCAGTTTTGCGGTTTCTGCGGAGATATCGATTACTCCTTCGAGGAGCAGATAGGTCTCGACCTGATCGGTTATACAGGACACCGCCCCCTTAGGCCGCTCACCATCAGCGCGTATCTCAAGACCTTCTACCTTAGCCAGGTTCTTCAGGAAAATCCCATGTCTGAAAATAAGCTCACGTGCCGGCCCGCTTCCGCTGAGGACGATTATGTTTACCTTTTGAGCCGGATGGACATTCATCTCGCTGCGCAGGTTGCGTATCCCGGTTATCACATCCATAAGCAAGTCCATCTGCCCTTCACTCTCCAGATCCTCCGGATAATCCTTGCTCTCTGGAAAGGAGGCCTCCATGATGCTTCCGGCGCTTCCCGGCAGATAATGCCATAATTCCTCGGTAACAAAAGGGATGGAAGGATGGAGCAGGCGCAGGCTGGCGCTCAGCACCGAGAGCATGACCTGCTGTGTGGCATTGTGTGCCTCCTGGTCTTCGGTAAGATAAAGAGTGGGTTTAATCATTTCCAGGTACCAGTCACAGTACTCGCGCCAGAAAAACTGGTAGAGGGCCTGGGCTGCATCATTAAAACGATAGTCATCCAGACCTTCCCTTACTGTGTCTATCACCCTTTTCATGCGGCTTAATATCCACCGGTTTTCCAGCGAAAGACGGGAGGCGGGCCGGGTAATCTCTACCGTCCGGCATCCATCCGCGTTCATCAGTACGAACCGTGCGGCATTCCAGACCTTATTAATAAAATGGCGGTAACCCTCGATGCGCTGTTCAGAGAGGCGGATATCCCGTCCCTGCGCAGCAAATGCCGCCATGGTGAAGCGAAAGGCGTCCGTCCCATACTTATCCATAACGATGAGCGGGTCAATGACATTACCCTTGGATTTGCTCATCTTCTGGCCCTCAGCGTCGCGCACCAGGGCATGTATGTAAACATCCTTAAAGGGAACTTCACCCATAAAATGGAGGCCCATCATCAGCATGCGGGCCACCCAGAAAAAGAGGATGTCGAAACCGGTGATGAGCACGGATGTGGGATAGAACAGCTTCAGCTCTCTGGTCTCCTCCGGCCAGCCCAGGGTGGAAAACGGCCATAAGGCCGAACTGAACCAGGTATCGAGGACGTCTTCTTCCTGCCGGATATTTTTGCCTGCACATTTTGGGCAGCTCAGCGGCGCCGCGGTATCGACAATGGTCTCGCCGCAGTCATCACAGAACCAGGCGGGGATGCGGTGCCCCCACCAGATCTGTCGGGATATGCACCAGTCACGGATGTTATGCATCCAGTCAAAATAGGTATTTTCCCACATCTTGGGTATTATGCGGGTTTGGCCGGTCTCAACCGCAGCGATGGCCCTTTCGGCCAGCGGCTTTACAGAGACAAACCACTGTTTGGAAAGGGTAGGCTCGACTACCGTCTTGCAGCGATAGCAGTGCCCCACGGCATGTTCCAGGGGTTCAACTTTTTCCAGGAGTCCTTCGGCCTCGAGATCCGCCACCACCTTTTTACGGCACTCATAGCGGTCCAGCCCCCGGTATGAACCGGCCTCATCGTTCATGTGCCCGGTCTCATCCATGACCTTAACCGCAGGTAATTTGTGACGCAGGCCGATTTCAAAGTCGTTGGGGTCGTGGGCCGGTGTTACTTTCAGGGCCCCGGTGCCAAAGGAAGGATCGACATAAGAATCAGAGATAACCGGTATGGCCCTTTTTAAAAGGGGTAGGATAAGATTTCTCCCGATTACATTCTTATATCTTTCGTCCTCAGGGCTTACAGCTACCGCCGTGTCGCCGAGCATGGTCTCCGGTCGGGTCGTAGCCACTACTACATAGCCGGACCCGTCGGCGTAGGGATAACGGATATGATAGAGGCTCCCTTTATGATTCTCATGTTCTACTTCGAGGTCGGCCAGGGCCGTGTGGCAGCGCGGGCACCAATTGATAATGTAATCGCCTCTATAGATAAGTCCTTCGCGATATAACCGGACGAATACCTCCCTCACCGCGCGGGACAGCCCCTCGTCCATGGTAAATCGCTGCCGGCTCCAGTCACAGGCGCACCCCAGTCTCTTGAGTTGGTTGATGATTTGCCCGCCGGATTCCTCTTTCCACCGCCAGACACGCTCGATGAATCTCTCCCGACCGACGGTATGCCGGTCCAGCCCGTCGGCCGCCAGTTGCCTTTCCACCACGTTTTGTGTGGCTATGCCCGCATGATCGGTCCCCGGCACCCAGAGAGTATTGCAGCCGGCCATCCTTTTATAACGTATTAATATATCCTGCAGGATATTATTAAGGGCATGGCCCATGTGCAGGGAACCGGTGATGTTCGGGGGAGGGATGACTATGGAATAAGGCCGCTTCTCGTCCGTTACTTTCGCCACGAAGAGCCCTTCCTGTTCCCAGAAAGAGTACCACCTCTTTTCCACCTCGTGCGGTTCGTAGGCCTTCGGTAATATTTCTTCTGTCGTAGATATCGCTTCAGCCATACAATCAGTTTTCCTTCCAGATGTCCGGGACGCAGATGAACGCAGATTCGATTAATTCATAAAAAAAGTTTTTCACCGCAGAGCACGCAGAGAAAAATTTTAACTTATTTAATATGTTATCTCGGCGTTCTCGGCGACCTCTGCGGTAGATTTTACTTTTTAAATTTCGAACTTACTGCGGACATCGACAAAAATTGGCGTCCGGTAAATGTAACGATTTTAGTTAGTGCTCATCCGGAAACTACTGTTTCCGGCTTCACGCTTTCAGCGATCAGCGATTAGCTGTCAGCAAAAACCTATGACAAACAATACATTAAGCTGAACGCTGATAGCTGAGTGCTGATAGCTCGTCCGGAATTTTTTGGTTTCCGGACGAAAACTAGTTAACACAGGGCATTTCCAGGTGTCAAGGCTTTAATAGATCATCCAGGGCTTGGGGATAAAGATGCTTTCATACAGGTTGAGGGCGTAACGATCGGTCATACCGGCAATGAAGTCACAGGCCATCCTTTCCCTGGGAGTATCGGGTGGATATACCTTAGCTTCTTTGTCAAAGACATTTTCCTTTTCCAATAGGTAGTAATAGAGTTCTTCCAGGATTTTTTTGGCCTTGATAAATTCCTTATGAACTATCTCAGATTCATAGACATTTTGATAAAGAAATTCCCGCAATTCCAGCATAACCTCCATTGTAGCAGGCCTGATAACCAATTTCTGGCCGCCGGCCTGGATGGTAGAATCTATCAAGTCCAGTACCATGGTCCCAATGCGTTTGGAATGGCTTTTACCTAAGGCTTTGACGCAGGAATCCGGTATGTCCTTGATGGAGATTACATTACCACGAATAGCATCGTCTATATCATGACTTATATAGGCAATGATATCCGCTATACGCACAATCTGTCCTTCCAGGTCCGAACTCAGTTCTTCAGTATTTTCCGGTAGAATCTGCCCCCGTCCCTTGGAGTGTTTTAGAATTCCCTCCCTGACCTCATAGGTTAGGTTCAACCCGCGGCCGTTATTTTCCAGTATGTCCACAACCCGTAAACTTTGTTCATAATGGGCGAATCCCCCGTGATATATGGCATTCAGCACCGCTTCTCCGGCATGTCCAAATGGAGTGTGGCCGAGGTCATGTCCCAGGGCAATAGCCTCGGTTAAGTCCTCGTTCAGTCTCAGGGCCCGGGCTATGGTACGGGCTATCTGGGCCACCTCGAGGGCGTGGGTCAGTCTGGTGCGATAATGGTCGCCGGTGGGGGAAAGGAAAACCTGGGTCTTGTGTTTTAGACGACGGAAGGATTTACAGTGGAGAATACGATCCCGGTCCCGTTGAAAGGCCGTGCGCACCGGACATTCCTTTTCCGGTATCTGACGTCCGCGGCTTTGGGCGCTGAGGGCGGCATATGGAGAAAGGTTTTTTCTCTCCTGTTCTTCAAGTTTCTGCCGTATAGATTCGGACAATTGCTTTTTTCTTCCTTTCTGGTATGATGCCCTTCTAGCTACCCTCACGCTCTCCTATCATTTTTTGAACGGGGTGTCAATCTCACAAAAATGAGATGTTAGGGATATTAGTCCTATCTTTCGTAAAAAAGTTCAAATGAATGTCAAATGGGCTGGCATTCAGGTCTCAGCCTTCAGCCGGTCCACCGTTCACTGTTGACCGTTTACCGAAAGAAAATGTCGGACAACGGTTAACGGATAACGGATAACAAACATGCTGACAGCTAATCGCTCAGAATAATGAGATGAACAAGATACTATTTTCCTACCTGCTGAAAGAGATCCTGCCTACTTTTTTTACCTCCCTGTTTGTTCTTACCTCCATCCTGCTTTTAGGAAAGATGGCCCCTATGGCCGAACTCCTGCTGACCCGGGGTCTGTCTTTCGGGAGTATCCTGCAGATAGTGGTATTTGTGCTTCCGCACCTTCTCCTGTTTGCCCTTCCTATGGCTACGCTCCTGGGGACCCTGCTCACCTACACCAGGATGGCCAAGGATCGGGAGATATTGGCCATCAAGGCGTCCGGGATAAGCTTTTATCAATTGCTGCCTCCGGCTATTCTGGTATCCATTGCGGCCTATCTGCTTACGTTATTTACCGCGATTTATGCGCAACCCTGGGGGAATTATGCCCTGAAGACCCTTCTTTTCAGGGTAATGCAGATCCGGGCCGATTTAGGGGTGCGGGAGGGTGAATTCAGTAATGCCTTCAAGGATATCGTTATATATGTCCGAAATATTTCCAGGGAAAATGGCCGGCTGGACGGCGTTTATATAAGCGATGTGCGAAGGCCGGAGGCCGGCAACGCCATTGTGGCCAGGGAAGGATGGATTGTCCCCCGTCCGGAACGCCTGGTCCTGGTTCTTTATCTGCGGGACGGCAGCATTCACCGTGTTGGGAGGGATTGGCGATCGGCCCAGACCATCCACTTCGAGAAATATGCCCTGACCCTGGGCCCCCAATCTACAGGCCATAGTGAGATAGTGGAAAAGGGTAAAAGTGAGATGTCTCTGGGTGAGATACGGGACAGGCTAAAGGAAGCCCCGCTCTCCTCCCCGGAATATTATTCGTTGCTCATGGAATTACACCGGAAGATGGCCTTGCCCGTAGCCTGTATTATCTTGGGACTGGTGGGAGCCGCTCTGGGGGCCCAATCGAGATTTGCCGGCACTTCATTTGGCATATCCATCGGCCTTACAGTCTTCCTCCTTTATTATTTGATGTTGGCCCTGGCCAAGGGGCTTGGGGAAACAGGGGTGGTCTATCCTGCTATCGGCATGTGGGTGCCTAATATCATATTTGCTCTCCTGGCCGTTTACCTCACGGTGAAGACCAACGGGGAACGTCCCATCTGGTTCATGGAAATATTGCAAAGTCTATCCGAACGCCTGGAAAGATCGAAGGACACCGCCGCCATTAGCCGCAAAGGGCGCGGAGATAAATAAGGAAGCTCAAAGCTCAAGGCTGAAGGCTCAAGGCCGGATACTTAAATGTACGTACTAAATCGTTATATACTCAAGGAGTTTATACGCCTTTTTCTTCTGGTACTCGGTATCTTTGTCTTCATCTATCTTCTGGTCGATTTCTTTGAAAAGATAGACAACTTCCTGGAGGTCAATCTGCCGGCCTCCGCTATGCTAACGTATTTTGTGTATAAGATTCCCCTGATCATAACCCAGATGGAGCCGGTAGCAATTCTCATGGCCGGGGTTTTGACTATCAGCCTGCTTATTCGCGGCAATGAGATGCTGGCCATGAAATCTATAGGGAGAAATCTCTTACAGACGACCAAACCGATCTTCTGGGCCGCATTCCTTTTGAGCGTTCTGCTTTTTCAGATAAAGGAAGGTGTTGTCCCTTTGACTATGGTGAAGACTAATTTTATATGGGATGTACAGGTTAAGAAAAAGCAGCCCAAGGGGTTACTTGGAAAAGATAAGTTCTGGTTTAAAGGGGAGAACGCCATATATTCCATCGGCCACTTTAGCCCGGACCGGAAGCTCCTGCAGGATATAGAAATTTTCGTTTTTGACCAGGACTTTTACCCGAAAAAAATTATCTATGCCCGCGCAGCCAAGTGGACCAATCATAGCTGGCTTTTCAAGGAAGGCCGGCTGAAGACCCTGGAGAGCGATAGATCTTATAAAATAATCCCTTTTGATGAGCAACTTATTAACTTGGCTGAACGTCCGGCAGATTTCAGGGAGATGACCCAAAAAGCAGACGAAATGAGCTTCGAAGAGCTCTCGGTTTATATTCAGAAGCTGAAACACCAGGGGCAGGATACGACCCCTTACCGGGTAGATTTACAGGCGAGGCTTGCGTACCCGGCACTAGGCCCGATTCTGCTTCTCCTCGGCATACCAGCCTTGCTCTGGAGGAGACTAAAATCGAGCATCGCACTGGGCATAAGCCTGGGCATGTTTCTGGTGTTTGTGGTCTGGATAACCTGGAATTTTAGCCTGACCATGGGGAAGGCAGGACTGCTTCCGCCATTTGTCGCTGCCTGGTTTCCGCTGATGCTGTTCGGCGCGCTCGGCGCGTCCGGATGGCGGGCGGTGTGGCAATAGGGGATAATTTAGGCCCTTACGTCTGAGGGACCGCGCTTTCCAGGGCCTGGGTAATCTTTTTTTTCAGTTCCGTAAGGTCAAAAGACTTAATCACATAAGAATCTGCCGCGATAGTTTTTACATCACTTTTATAACTGTCGTAGGCAGTACAGAGTATGACCGGCAGGTTGTAATATTTATTTCGTATATCCTGGAGCAAGTCTAATCCATCATAGTCGGCCATCTTGATATCGAGCAATATAATATCAGGACGTTCTTTTTCTATGCGCTCTAGAAGCTTGTATCCGCTGTCGGTCGTAATCACCTCGTATCCGTCGGCCTTTAATTCTTCTGAATACAGGTACCTTATGTTTTCTTCATCATCGACGATTAAAACCTTAGCCATTTTTGATGATCTCGTAAAAAGTGTAAAAAAATATACCAAATCAGGAACTCAGGAAAGTGCAAACCCAAATAAAGAGGGCCTATCTTTTCCTGATTTCCTGAGTTCCAGATTAATAGCCTTTTCTGAATGTAGGACGGTTTCCAACACCTAACGTGTTACTAAAATTTATATTTTATATTGAGGTAAAAGTAAACAGCTTTTTATCTATCAGGCGGCCGGATGCCTTCGGGAATGAGAAACCGGCTTGTTTTTTCCCTTAGAGCCATTAAAATAATAATTAGTGTTCATCCGGAAACTACCGTTTCCGGATTCACGCTTTCAGCCATCAGCATGTTTGTTATCCGTTATCCGTTAACCGTTGTCCGATATTTTCTTTCGGTAAACGGTCAACAGTGAACGGTGGACCGGCTTCATGCCGATAGCTGAGTGCCGATTGCCCCCATCCGGAATTTTTGGATTTTCGGATGGGAACTAATTAAGCAGGAGGAAAATCTGTGGATGATCTACCCAAACGAGCAGATAGATTGTCTGCGCCGGAGATATTGCATATCTTTGAGATACTCCGCAAAGAATATCCTGATGCGAAAATAGCCCTTTCTTACCGTAATCCCCTGGAGCTCCTGGTGGCCACCATACTTTCGGCCCAGTGTACTGACGAACAGGTAAATAAGGTCACGGTTTCTCTGTTTAAAAAATATCCTACTGTTGAGTCCTATGCCCGGGCCTCCTTACCGGGGCTTGAGGAGGCCATCAAGAGCGCCGGCTTTTTCCGGAATAAGGCCAGGAACATAAAGGCCTGCTGTGAGCTGATATTGGAGAAGTTCGGCGGCAGGATTCCACAGACCATGGACGAACTTATTACCTTACCCGGCGTGGCCCGGAAAACGGCCAACATCGTCCTTTCCAATGCCTTTGGCATCGTGGAAGGCATAGCCGTGGATACCCATGTCCGACGGCTGGCTTATCGACTGGGATTTACTACAGAAAATGACCCGGATAAGATCGAAAAAGATCTGATGGCCATTATCCCCGGAAAATACTGGTTCGATCTTTCCTACATCCTCATTGACCACGGGCGCAAGATATGCAAGGCCCGGGCCCCGGGATGCAAACGTTGCGTGGTGCGGCGTCTTTGCCCGTCCAGCCTGGACGCCGGCCAGGGAGAAGCTCAAAACTGAGAGCCGAAGGCTGTATTTTGAATTCTGATCCATAATGCCGATCAAAACTGTCACCATAGAACGTCTGGTTTACGGAGGAAGCGGACTAGGCCGCATAGACGGCAAGGTAGTGTTCATCCCCCTTACGCTCCCGGGGGAAATAATTGAGGCCCGCATCGAAGAAAGCAAAAAGCGCTACGATAAGGGGCTGATCCTCAGGATTCTCGCTCCCTCACCCGGGCGCATTCCGGCCCCCTGCCCTCACTTTGGCCGCTGCGGGGGCTGCCAGTGGCAGCATATCGCCTATCAGGACCAGCTCTCTTTTAAAGAAGATATCTTCCGGGAAACCCTGGCCCGTATAGCGCACGTTGCCGGCGAAAAAATCCTGCCTATCCTTCCCTCACCGGTAGCCTTTGGTTACCGGAACCGCGTGCGCCTGCATGTCAAAGAAGGCCGGATCGGCTTTTTCGCTGCGCATTCATATGAAATCGTGGAGATAGAAGACTGCAAGATTGCTCATTCCCTGATCAACCGGATAATAAAGGACATAAAAGATGCCCTCCCCTTATCCTCTTTGCAAAAGCTGGCCGGAATTGAAATTATGGTCAGCCCTGAAGAAGTCCTGGGAGTCCTCATCCTGCACACCGCCAGGCCGCTTTCTCAGGCCGATGAGAATGCTATACGGCTTCAATCCGGCCGGATACCCGATGTTAAAAGATGCGTAATTCAGGGGCCCGGCGGTCTTCCGGCACAGATGGACTTCAGCAGGGAAGACAGCCTTAAGCTTTTCGTGCAGGAAGGAGACGGCCTTACCTACTTTCTCTTCCCGGGCGTATTCGCACAGGTAAATACATCGCAAAATGATATCCTCATCACCAAAGTCAAGGAGTGGGCAGGCGTTTCATCAGATCATAAGGCGCTGGACCTCTTTTGCGGCATGGGTAATTTTACCCTGCCCCTGGCCGGAAAAGCTAAAGAGGTAACCGGGATAGAAGCGCATCCTTTAAGTGTAAAAAACGCCATCTTTAATAAGACCGTAAACAGGCTCGATAATATTACCTTCTTGCAGGAAGAGGTCGCAGCAGGTATTGATATGCTTATAAGGAAGAAACAATGCTTCGACCTGATCCTGCTTGACCCACCCCGCCAGGGATGCCGGGACATAATAAAGAAGCTCCCCTTCCTGAGGCCTTCCAGAATCCTCTATATCTCCTGTGACCCGGCCACACTGGCCCGTGACATAAACCATCTGCGGGCAGAAGGCTTTGACCTGGTCCGTTCTCAACCCCTCGATATGTTCCCACAGACGTACCACATTGAGAGTCTCAGCCTGTTTGTGTGTTAAAGCGTTCAAGCCAAGTAGGGTGGGCTCGGTCCACCGAAAGCACTGGAACGTTTGGGCTTCGAGGAGACACGGCAACGCGACAGCCACGTGGTGCTTAAGAAGCAAACGTCAGAAGCGGTTGACTAAAATTTGAATTATGATATAATACGAATGTAGGAAATTCAGATCAGGAGATGGTACTATGATCACACAACTGAGACGCCGATCGCAGGTAACGTTGCCTAGCGAAGTCGTAAAGAAAATGAAGTTGCAGGAAGGCGATAATCTGGACATCATTATAGAGGACGACAAGATCATCATCAAACCCGTTCTTGTTATTGATAGATCACAATCCTGGTTTTGGTCTAAGAAATGGCAGGAAATGGAGAGGGAAGCTGATGATGATATCAAACACGGCAGGGTGCAAAAGGCCAAAGACGTGAAAGAACTAATAGAAAAGCTGGATTTATAAGCGATGGAACTCATTTTTACAGAGAGGTTTAAGAAATCCTATAGACAGCTTTCTAAAGATGAACAGAAGACCCTGCACAAGAAACTAGATTTAATGAGCAAGAATCCTCATTACCCGTCATTAAGAACAAAGAAGGTTCAGGGCACCGACAACATTTTTGAATGCAGCATCAATATGGCGATTCGCATGACTTGGCAATATGATGGCGAGTCGATATTGCTACGTGTCGTTGGAGACCATGATGAGGTACTCAAAAACCCATAATAAGGAGTGCAGCCAGCAGCAGCAGATAACAACAGGCCAAAAGCAAAAGGCTACTCAACAAATGCTTCGCATTTCTTTTGGCCTGCAAACGATAGGCAGGACATCGCTCGCTCCGCTTGCTCGGCAGGCTTCGGGATGCTTCCCGGTAGGGAGGGGAGTAATAATCGGGGTCAGGCTTAGGAAGGTTAGTGAAAAGCCCTGTCGGTCCCGCCTATCGGGCTGGCAGTTTGGCGGCAGCTCAGCCTCTCCAACCAACCGTGACAGGCTTCGAAAAGGTAGGAGAGTCGCTCGCGACGCCGCCTGTCTCATGGTTTAGCGGCTTCGCTGAAATGTCCCTTCGGGGCGCATCGCCAACCCGCCAGCCCGTTATGCGCTCATAGCCAGCAGTAATTAAAAAGAAGGGGGAAATATTATGGCTAAATGCTATACATGTGGAACCATTTATAATGGCTGGTCTTGTCCTACATGCTCTATAAAAGAAAAACTTGAGCAAACAAACAAAGAACAAACAGAAGCGTTAGAAGACTCGCTAAGAGAACAGGAAAGAATGCTTGAAGAACAAAGAGAGTCTATAGAATTTGCAATTGGAGATGCACGAATTGAGATGGAATATTCGTTGAGAGAGGCCGAAGCAAAACACAAAAAAACGACATCAGAGGCATGGAAACTTCAAGCAAACTCTAAAGCAGATAGAGCATATGAACTTTATGAAGCAGGGCTTTATGATGAGGCTATCAAGCTATGTTTTGAAGCAATTTCTCAAGACCCTGGCAATATCCTTCCATATAGATATGCAGCTTGGTCTTTTGAAAAATTAGGGCAAGATATAAAGACAAGAGAATTACTAAAAAAACAAATTAACCTTCTAAAAACAAGTGACTATCAAAACTCTCAAAGTCATGCTTTGAAGGTATTGTGGGCTATACTGACATCTATGGACAGAGTTGCTTGAGTATGGCAGAAATGAAGAG